>JAJFID010000142.1 GCA_021775325.1 Rhodospirillales bacterium | reverse complement strand
GGTGACTGGCAGGGCCTGACCTGGGCTGAAATGGAAGCGCGGGACACCGAGGCCTATGCGACATTCTGGGAGGACCCGTCGGGCAACGCACCGCCGGGTGGTGAGAGTTTTGCCTCTGTTATTGACCGCACGTCACGTGCTGTGGACCGGTTAACCAATCAGTACGCGGGAAGAGACATCGTTTGTGTGGCGCACGGCGGCAGCATCCGGGGTGCAATTTCACAGGCGCTGGGGCTGCATCATGAACGCGGTCTGTCGCTGACCATCGACAACCTGTCGTTGACCCGGCTTGATCATATCGAAGGTGGCGTCCTCAATGGTGCGGGTCAGGTGTGGCGTGTTGGTGGCATCAACATGACCATCGCGTGACGGCGCGAGCACAATCTTTGGCGTTTTGAGGCTGGCAAAACCCGTGGAATTCGGGTGTTCTTCTCGCCGGTATCACACATTTCGAATCAGTCAGTGACGGAACCAGTCTTTGTCAGCATCTTCCCAGACACTCCCGCAGGTCACGCTGGTTCTCGGCGGCGCACGTTCCGGCAAGAGCACCTATGCTGAAGCACTGGTTGAGGATGCCGGTGGCGGGATCTATATAGCGACGGCTCAGGCGTACGATCAGGAAATGAAAGATCGTATCGGCCTTCACCAGGACAGGCGAGGTGAGCAATGGAAAACCTTAGAAGAGCCGATTGACCTGGCTGGGGCGCTCGCGCGCGCCGGAGAATCCGAATCAGGCATGCCCGTTCTGGTCGATTGCCTGACTCTGTGGCTTTCAAACCTCATGGCGGTTGATAAAGATATTGATCAACAAGCCGCTCTGCTGATAGAGACGTTACAGAATTCGGCGGTTCCAGTTGTCCTCGTCTCAAACGAGGTTGGCCTCGGCATTGTACCGGAGAACGATTTAGCACGAGCCTTTCGGGATCATGCCGGTAGGCTTAACCAACAGATTGCTGCCATTGCTGACCGGGTTATTTTTGTTGCCGCCGGGTTGCCACTCATAATGAAAGAATAACGGGACAAAAAAATGAAAATTCCTGCTACGGTGATCACCGGTTTTTTGGGCGCTGGCAAGACAACGGCGATCCGGCATTTGCTGGAAAACGCCAACGGCAAAAAAATCGCCCTTATCATCAATGAGTTTGGCGATCTGGGCATTGACCGGGACATTCTGACCAGTTGTGGCATCGAAGGCTGCGACGACGACGACGTGGTTGAACTGGCGAATGGATGCATATGCTGCACGGTGGCCGATGATTTCCTGCCAACCATTGAAAAGTTAATCGACCGGGCAGACCCGCCTGATCACATTGTTATCGAGACCTCCGGTCTGGCCCTGCCTAAACCACTGGTCAAAGCTTTCAACTGGCCAGAAATCCGCTCGCGTGTGACGGTGGACGGTGTTGTCGCCGTGGTTGATGGCCCGGCTTTTGCTGCAGGCCAGTTTGCCCATGACCCAGACGCTGTGCAGGCCGCCCGCGAGTCAGATGAGGCGCTGGACCATGACTCACCTCTGGAAGAGGTTTTCGAAGACCAGTTGCACTGTGCTGATATTATCGTGTTGAACAAATCAGACCTTCTGGAATCCGATGTTCTTGACCGGGTTCGCAGCGAACTGCAGGACGCGACCAGTTCATCCGTGAAAGTTGTTCATTCCAGCCATGGCAACATTGACCCGGCAGTCCTGCTGGGTGTCAGTGGTGCGGTCGAGGATGTCATAGAGGACCGCTGGTCCCATCATGATGGCGAGGATGATCATGATCATGATGACTTCGATACCATCGTTGTATCATTGGGCGACGTGACGGATTCATCGGCTCTGGAAGCCCGCATTCAGGACGTTGTAGAAAATCACGCTATCCTGCGGGTGAAGGGCTTTGTCCATGTTCCGGGTAAACCCATGCGCCAGCTCGTGCAAGCCGTCGGCAGCCGTGTGCAGCAGTACTTTGACCGGGAATGGCAGGACGGCGAAGTCCGCGAAAGCCGTCTGGTTGTCATAGGCCAGACCGGGTTTGACCACGTCGCCGTGACGGCTTCTCTGCAGCAGTAAACCTGACGAACGGAACCGTAGATGCATTTACTGGCGGCACAGCCCGGTGCGGTATCCGACGGCTCCGAAGCCATTGACCTGGGTCAGAACCCGGGCGATATCCTTGTATTGTCAGCGGCAGATACCGAGTTGTCACTGCTGGCCCAGGCGTGCGGACAACTGAAAGGCCGGGATTCGGATTTTCCTTCCGTCCGCCTCGCCAACGTCATGCATCTGGCCCACAACATGTCCGTGGATTTGTACGTAGACGACATGGTGCGACACGCCAGACTGGTCGTGGTCCGCTTGCTGGGTGGACGCGGATACTGGCCCTACGGTGTGGAACAGATCGCGGGCGTATGTCAGGAGCTTGCCATTCCCGTTGTGTTTCTACCCGGCGATGACCAGCCTGATGCGGAACTGGGCAGCTTTTCATCGCTTACCCATGAGCAATCACATCGGCTTTGGCAGTACACTGTGCATGGCGGTCTGGATAATGCACTTTCGTTCATGGGGTATTGTGCCGATCTGATCGATCACCCCAGTGACTGGCAGGAACCTCGTCCGCTGGTTCGTGCGGGTCTCTATTGGCCGGGAGAAATGACGCCTGATACCGGCACAGTTCAGGCGCAATGGCAGCCGGATGCACCGATTGCCGCCATCGTTTTTTACCGGGCGCTGGTTCAGGCTGGCAACACGGCAGTCGTGGATAGCCTGATTGCGGCCCTGCAGCAGGCCGGGCTCAATCCGTTACCCATATTCACTCAAAGCCTGAAGGACCCGATCGCGGCTGCTGTGCTCGAGGACCTGATGGCGACGTCTGTGCCATCTGTCATTATGAATGCAACAGGTTTTGCGGTATCTGCGCCGGGCCGGGAACGCACGGAGACGCCGTTCGATGCGGCGGACTGCCCTGTGCTGCAGGTCGTATTTTCCGGCAGCAATGAGGCCACATGGCGGGACGGAACACACGGTCTGTCAGCCCGTGATATCGCCATGAACGTGGCCCTGCCCGAAGTGGATGGACGTTTGTTTACGCGGGCCGTATCTTTCAAGGGCTCAGCCCGGCGTGACGCACTGACGGAAACAGACATTGTCGCCTACGAGGCCGTGGATGATCGTGTCGCATTCGTTGCGGAACTGGCCGCGTCCTGGGCGCGGTTACGAGAGAAACCGGTGGCAGAGCGGCGTATTGCCCTGATCCTGGCGAACTATCCCAATCGTGATGGACGGCTTGGTAACGGAGTCGGTCTTGATACACCGGCCGGAACCATTAACGTGCTCCGGGCGATGGATGCGGCGGGTTATGAGGTGGGGGATTTCCCGGTAAACGGCGACGACCTGATCACCCATATTCAGGCCGGACCGACAAACGATTTCGCCGCGCTGGGCACACGTGAAATCCGCGAGACGCTGTCCATGGCCGATTACCAGATTTTCCTTGCGGGCCTGCCAGCAGCGGTTCAGGCAGCCGTGATTGATCGGTGGGGTGCGCCTGAACAAGATCCTTTCTACCGATGCGGTGATGTTGATTGCGGGCAGTTCCTGTTATCGGCTTTCCGCTGCGGCAATGTCTATGTGGGTGTGCAGCCCGCACGGGGATACAACATTGATCCGGTCGAAAGTTATCATGATCCTGACCTCGTGCCGCCGCATAACTATTTCGCGTTTTATGCCTGGTTGCGTCTCAGTGCCAGGGTAGACGCGGTGGTCCATATGGGTAAACACGGCAATCTGGAATGGTTGCCAGGCAAGGCGCTGGCCCTGTCTGCGGGGTGTTATCCGGAGGCCGTTCTCGGTCCCATGCCCAACATCTATCCGTTTATCGTCAATGACCCGGGTGAGGGTACCCAGGCCAAACGCCGCGCCCAGGCTGTCATCATTGACCACCTGACGCCACCGCTGACGCGGGCCGAGAGTTATGGGCCGCTGCGTGACCTGGAGCAACTGGTCGACGAGTACTATGAAGCATCGGGTTTGGACCCACGCCGCCTGAAAGTCCTGAAAAAGGATATTCTGACCCTGTGCGAAGCGACAGGTGTCGGTGAAGATTGCGGCTTTAAAACGGGCGATGGTGAAGACGCGGCCCTGCAAAAGCTGGACAACTTTTTGTGTGAACTGAAAGAGTTGCAGATTAGAGATGGTCTGCATGTTTTTGGCGATAGCCCGGAGGGTGGCCTGTTGACCGATTTGTTGGTGGCCCTGATCCGCGTGCCCCGCAATGCCGGTGAACAAGGTGATGCATCAATCCTGCGTGCGCTGGCAGATGATCTCGGCATTCGTGAAGACGGATTTGATCCGCTGGATTGCGAAATGGGTGTGCCGTGGGCAGGCCCCAAACCGGATTGCCTTGCTGACCAACTGTCAGATACGCCGTGGCGTTCCAACGGAGATACGGTTGAGCGTCTGGAGATGCTGGCAAGTGCGCTTGTCTCGGGGACGGCTGAGGCGCATGCAGATTGGCAAAGAGTCCGCCAGGTCCTGGGTGCTCTCGATGCGGGCATCCGTCCCGCCGTCCAATCGTCAGGTCCCGCTGAAATCACGGGCCTCTTACGCGGGCTCGATGGTCGGTTCGTTGAGCCGGGGCCATCGGGTGCACCAACCCGTGGACGCCCGGATGTGCTGCCCACCGGTCGTAATTTCTATTCCGTTGATACCCGTACCGTGCCCACACCTGCGGCGTGGACGTTGGGCTGGAAATCCGCTGACCTGCTGCTGGAAACCTACCGTCAGGAACATGGTGAGTGGCCCAGGGCCATGGCGGTAACCGCCTGGGGCACCAGCAATATGCGAACGGGCGGTGATGATATCGCCCAGGCACTGGCATTGCTGGGTGTGCGGCCCACCTGGGATTCCGCGTCTCGCCGCGTTACCGGTTTTGAGGTCTTGCCACAATCCGTTCTGGGTCGACCGCGTGTTGATGTGACGTTGCGCGTATCCGGGTTTTTCCGTGATGCCTTTCCGGCACTAATCGATCTGGTGGATTCCGCCGTGCGGGCTGTTTCAATCCTCGACGAGGATGAACAGGAAAATCCGCTGGCAGCCCAGGTGAGGGCTGAATCCGAACGTCTTGTGGCAACGGGTATTGATGCCGCCGAGGCCACAAAACGAGCCGGTTACAGAGTCTTCGGTTCCATGCCCGGTGCCTATGGTGCGGGGCTGCAGGCATTAATCGACGAAAAGGGTTGGGAAACCGACGCCGATCTGGCCCGCGCCTATGTGGCCTGGGGCGGTTTTGCCTATGGCTCAGGGGCCGAGGGTGAGACGGCGCACGGCCAGTTTGAGGAACGACTGAAGCGGGTGGATGCCGTTGTCCAGAATCAGGACAACCGGGAACATGACATTCTGGATTCCGATGACTACTACCAGTTCGAAGGCGGCATGACAGCAGCGGTCCGTGTACTGTCCGGTGCCCAGCCGACTGTATATCACAATGATCACTCCCGCCCTGAAACGCCGCGTGTCCGTACACTGGAAGACGAAGTCGCCCGTATTGTCAGAGCCCGTGTGGTTAACCCCAAGTGGATCAAGGGTGTCATGCGGCACGGTTACAAGGGTGTATTCGAGATGGCGGCGACAGTGGACTATCTGTTCTCGTTCGCGGCCACGGCGCGGTGCGTCAAGGACCATCACTTCGATGCGGTTTTTGATGCCTATCTGGGTGATGACCACGTGCGCGAATTCATGGAACAATACAATCCGGCGGCCCTGGCAGAAATGATCGACCGCCTGAAAGAGGCCCAGGACAGGGGTTTGTGGAAACCACGCCGGAATGACACTAGGGCACAACTTGATGACTTCGCCGCGTGATTGGGCAGCATGACATGGATAGGCGTGCCATATTGCAGCCATGACGGTATAATTCCGATTCGAAACTGAATAACAGCGGGGCCAACAATGGCTGAAATGACCGAAGACGAACTGAACGAACGTCACACCGAGAAAATGAAGAAAAAGAAAGCCGCACGTGACAAGATTCTGGCTACAAAAACCATCGAAAAAGGCCTGCTGATTGTCCATACGGGCAAGGGCAAAGGCAAGTCGACGGCGGCCATGGGTCTGGCTGCCCGGGCAGTTGGCAACAACATGAAGGTCGGCATCATTCAGTTTGTCAAAGGCGTGTGGGAAACCGGCGAACGTGTGGTGTTGGAGAAGTTTCCCGATCTTTGCATCATGAAAGCCATGGGTGACGGTTTTACGTGGGAGACGCAAGACCGTCAGCGAGACCTGGCGGCGGCGCGATCGGCATGGGAATCAGCCAAGGAAATGATGGCGGATCCGTCTTTCGATCTGGTCATTCTGGACGAACTCAATATCGTTCTCCGTTATGATAACCTGCCACTGGATGAAATTGTCGAAACCCTGTCCGGCAAGCGTGAAATGCTGCACGTGGTTGTAACGGGTCGGAATGCCAAGGATGAATTAATCGAGATCGCCGATCTGGTCACTGAAATGACCCAGATTAAACATCCGTTCCGTTCAGGCGTGAAAGCACAGGTAGGGATCGAGTTCTGATGTGTTTGCGAATTCTCACAGTTTTCCTGAGCGTTTTTATTGTAAGTGCCTGCTCGCAATACACCGACCCGGCACACGTGACGGCACCACGGATCATCGATCAGGCTATTGATACGCTGGCCCAGTTTCGTGAACTGGAGAACCTGAAGTCTATTGACGATCATATTCCGGGCGCTGCCGGAATCCTGATTCTGCCGCATGTCGTCAAAGGCGGTTTTGTGGCGGCGGCCGAGGCTGGCACGGGCGTTCTGCTGGCCCGCACGCCCAATGGATGGAGCTATCCCGCGTTTTATATTCTGGGTTCGGGCAGCATCGGTCTGCAGATGGGAATCCAGGATGTGTCCATGATTTTGATTCTCCGAAATGCAGGAGCGCTCAACGCCGTGATTCAGAATCAGGGCAAATTTGGTGCCGATGCGAGCATCATTGTCGGTTACGTGGGTGCCGGGTATGAAGGCTCAACCACCACCAATATGGGTGCCGACATCGTTGCATTTATGGGGCCGGGCATGGGCGCATTCGGCGGCGTGTCACTGGAAGGTGCGGCACTGGTCCGCCGCAATGATCTGAACAATTCCTATTACGGTGACGGCGCGACGCCGCAGGCAATTCTGATCGAAGGCCGGTACACCAATCCGGGTGCTGATCCCCTGCGAATTCGTATTGATCCGCAATAAGGGCCATGGCCAAAGAACCTGACAAGTCCGCGACACCATGTCCGGCGATCATGTTCCAGGGAACGGGTTCCGACGTGGGCAAGTCACTGCTGGTCGCCGGACTTTGCCGGGCCTATCACCGTCGCGGCCTTAAGGTCAGGCCGTTCAAACCACAGAATATGTCTAATAACGCTGCCGTGACGGCAGACGGTGGCGAGATTGGCCGGGCGCAGGCCCTGCAGGCGCGCGCGGCCTGTGTGCCAGCCAGCGTGCACATGAATCCGGTTCTCCTGAAGCCGCAATCGGAAACCGGATCGCAGGTTGTTGTGCAGGGCAGGGTCGAGACAACAGCCAAGGCGCGGGACTATTACGGTCTCAAATCAAGCCTCATGCCACGCGTTCTTGAGAGTTTCGCCATTGTCAGCGAAGACGCTGATCTGGTTATCGTCGAAGGTGCGGGCAGCGCGGCCGAAGTCAACCTGAGGTCCGGTGATATTGCGAACATGGGTTTTGCCATGGCTGCAAACGTGCCTGTGGCCCTGATTGGCGACATAGACCGTGGCGGCGTTATTGCCAGTTATGTGGGCACCCATGCGTTGATTTCGGATGCGGAACGCGACCTCATCTGCGGGTTTGTGGTCAACAAATTTCGCGGTGACCCGGCGTTGTTTGAAGACGCCATAACGTTGATCGAGGAACGTACGGGCTTTCATTCCTTTGGCATTGTGCCGTACTTCCCGGATGCCCGATTCCTGCCGAAGGAAGATGCCATGGCGCTGGATAACCGGGGCGATGAAATATCAATGGCACGTGGCAAACCCATAAAAATCGCGGTGCCGCGTATCCCCCGTATCGCGAATTTCGATGATCTTGACCCTTTCATGGCGGAGCCCAATGTTACGGTTGATATTGTTGAAGCCGGAAATCCCATACCCGGCGACGCCGCTGCGGTTCTGATTCCGGGATCAAAAGCCACACTGGCTGATTTCTCTTTCCTGTGTGAACAGGGCTGGGATGTGGATATTCTGGCACATCACAGACGGGGGGGCATGGTGATTGGCTTGTGCGGCGGCTATCAAATGCTGGGTAAGACGATCTCGGATCCCGACGGTATCGAGGGCCCGCCTGAAACCCTTGACGGGCTTGGCCTGCTGGATGTTGATACAATCCTGGGCGGTGAAAAAACACTGATGGAGACGCTTGGGCGTGAATGTGTGAGTGATACAGCCGTGCAGGGTTACGAAATCCACATGGGCGATACCACCGGCAAAGACACAGATCGGCCCTGGTTCCTGGTGCGCGACAATGAACCGGAAGGCGCCCGTTCGGAAAATGGCCTCGCCATGGGCAGCTATCTTCACGGCATGTTTGCCGAGGACGGGTTCCGCCATGCATTTCTGTCGCGTATTCGTGCCGGTCATTACAGCGACCTGGCATTCGAAGACCGTATTGAAAAGACCCTGGACGCTCTGGCCACGCATTTGGAGAACCACCTGGATCTGGATGATCTGCTCAGGGCAGCAAATCGATTCTGACCACGGCCAGCAAGGCGATCCAGCCCGCATTGATCAGGCAGGCAACAAAATACAAGTACAGCGCACGCTTGATGTCCTGATGGGTCGCCTTGGCCGTACCGTCACCGACCCACGGATCCTTGACGACGGTTTCGGTGTAACGCCGGGGACCGGCGAGGGCCAGGTCGAGCGCACCCGCCATGGCACCTTCGGGCCAGCCCGCATTTGGAGACCGGTGTTTGCCCGCATCCCGCAACATGACTTTGAGACTTTTCAACGGGTTGGCAGTAGGCGCGAACAGCGCCGCCAGACACAGGAACAGCGCCGCCAGTCTGGCCGGGACAATGTTGACGATGTCATCTATACGTGCGGCGGCGAATCCGAATGCTTTGTATTTGGGTGATTTATGACCAATCATGGAATCCATGGTATTGATGGCCTTGTAGACCAGCAAGCCGGGGAACCCGAACAACACATACCAGAACACTGGCGCAACCACACCATCACCAAAATTCTCCGCCAGCGATTCGATTGACGCACGGGCCACACCATGGCTATCCAGTTGTGCCGGGTCACGGCCGACAATATGGGATACGGCGTCTCTGGCGCTTTCCAGACTGTCGTCGCGAAGCGCTCGGCCGACCTTTTGCACCGCGTTGTACAGGCCGCGCTGGGCAATCAGCGAAATGGCAAGAATGCATTCGATGATCCAGCCCCACGGATGGTTCTGACCCAGCCAGGCGACCCCGCACCCAATAACACCGCACAGCCCGCAAATTATCATGACTGTGATGAATCCGCGTATAGCGCGGTTCGTATCAGAACGGGTTTCCCGGTTCAGCTTGCGATCGAACAGATCAATCATGTTGCCAATGACAACGACCGGGTGCCTGACATACCTGAAGACGAATCGGGCCTCACCCAGATACGCTTCAACGCCCAGTGCGATGAGCATAATGATCAGTGGATCAAACCCGGCTGGCCCGTTTATCATATTAAAGCTAAACATGATCGCAGAATGAGCGGCCCGGCCCTTTGCGTCAATCCGGTGCGTCAATCCAGTGCGCTAATTTGGTTCTGTACGTGGGTATAAGCGGACCGGTGAAAAACTGTTATAAGATGTTAAGATGCGATTCGCGTATGTGAATACGAACAAAGGTAACGATAGGCGGAGCCCCGTACGCTAATGGATGCACTCACACGTGCCATGGAGTTGATCGGCATTACCCTGCCCGAGGGTGTTCAGGACTTGGATGTTCTGTACGCGGGCATTGCTGCGGTCGTTGTTCTGATCATCGTCTTGAAAATGGTTCGAAAAAAGCGCCGACCCGCCGACCCACCTGTCCAGGCTGAGGCCAAACCAGAACCAAGCGTGGAAACACCGGATGCCGATGGCGACGCGGAAGTTGAGCAGGACGAATCTGTCGCCGACGGCCCGACGCCAAAAAAGAGCATCACGGAACGTTTGTCCGAGGTTAAATTTCAGGATGCCGCGCTACAGGAAGAACTGGCTTCTGCACGGCAATTGCTGGATGACAGTAACATTGAGACCGCCGTTGAATCCCTGTCCCGTATTGGCGAGATGGAGCATGATGCCGGTCGCGAGTTGCGCAGTCAGGCTGAGCAGCGCCTCACTGGCGCCGTTGCCATTCATCTGGTATCGGGTGATCTGAGGTTGTCCATAGACGACGCAGAAGGCGCCGTCTCACAATATTCGCGGGCGATTGAAACCGTGCCGCGTGGCCACGACGCCTTGCTCGCAGAATGTCTCAATAAACATGGCGCTGCAGCATACAAGACGGGCGAGCTCAATGTCGCAGCCGGATCATTCAGGCGTGCGAGCAGAATTCTGGAACGCCTCAAGGGTCTTAATCACCCGGATGTGGCAACAGCCATCAGTAATCTTGCGGTGCTCCACTACGTTCGCGGTGATCTGGCGGCTGCCGAACCATTGTACCGGCGGGCGCTGGAGATTGATGAAGCGGCGCTAGGTGAAAATGCCCAGGAAGTCGCAACTGATTTGAACAACATGGCACTGTTGTTGAAAAGGCTGGACCGGCTGGAAGAAGCGGCACCTTTGCTGGAGCGGGCGTTGCGCATTAAGGAGAGCCATTTTGAACCGGGACACCCGAGCCTGGTCACGGGGCTTCAGAACTACGCTGGTGTGCTTCGTGAACTGGGCAGAACCAAAGAGGCCAATTCCTACGACGCCCGGGCAGCTTCCTGAGATTTTCGTGCTCGGAGCAACCCGCGTGCGCTGATCATCAGTGTAAACAACAGGGCAGATGCGCACATAAACACCATGAGCCCGTGCGGCTCCCACACCTCAATGGCGTACCCTGCGGTTGGTGGCCCGATGACGTTGGCAATCTCATAGGCGATAACAAATGCAGCGCTTGCCGCGGTCAGGCCACCGCCCTGAAAGCGTTGCCCGAGCATAGCAAGCGAGACTGTATAGAGGGCCCATACGCAACCTCCCCATACAAACAACATAGCCGACATGGCGAACAGGTTGCCTGCCAGAACTGTAACTGCGACAGGCCCTATTGTGGCGACCACGCCACAAACAATGAGAACCATGCGCCGATTGGTGCGATCTGCAATCCAGCCAATGGGGAGTTGCAACACCACGTTGCCCAGCACAAAAATACTGAGCAGCAAAATTGACAGGTCCTGCTCGTAGCCGACACGCAGCCCCCAAATGGGCAGGAAACTGAACAGCGACATATCAACCATGCCACAGACGAGGGCCGCAGCCAGCAACGACGGCATGGCAAATATGATGCCGGACATTTTGATGCCCTTGGCCAGATCCAGTGCCGGTGCCATCTTCCAGATCATCACCAGCGGGATAATGCTGACGACCATGGCCAGGGCACAATATATGTACGGCCAACTACCCTCGATACCGACTATGGTGAGAATGAACGGACCAGCGGCGAAACTGGCCGCCATGACGGCCCCATAAATGGCTGTAATTCTGCTTCTCAAATGTTCCGGCGCGATGGCATTGAGCCAGGATTCGGTGATAATCCATGATGCTGCTCCAAACAGCCCGGACACGAAACGCAGGACCAGCCAGCTATTGTAGGAGTCCAACACGGGCAGCAACACCACAGTGACCACAGACAGGATACTGGATAGAAAAATCGTCAGTGCCGTGCCCAGGCGATGGGTAATCGCTGGCACAAAGGGCGCGGCTACGATGACCCCGATGGGCGTTATGGCACCAATAATGCCGATGCTCAGCGTGCTCTCGCCATTATTCTCCAGTGTCAGGGCCATGAGTGGCATGAGTCCGGCAAATGACATGCCCCAGGCAAAAACCGCCGCATAGATCGCGATAAGCGAAATGGTACGCTGGTCGCTGTTCAGTGTGTTTTTTGTCTGATCGGGCATGGTTGTCCGGATATCGGATATGGGTGAACCCCTACCCATCCCCTACATGCTGGCACATTGTCAACCACACCGTCGATACCGGGACATATTTTGTCCGAATCCGGTGTTTCCCTGTTCGCGAAAAAGGCTATAGTGCGCGCCACTCATGCAGGCGAAGGCAAGGACCACCTGTATCCATACAGCTCGAAGGCAAGGACCAGGCTCTTGAAAAACTCTACCGCCATTATGATTTGCGGCCATGGCAGCCGTGACCAATCCGCCGTTGATGAATTCAATTCACTGGCGACCCATTTTCGCGACCGGTTACCGGATTTTGACGTGGAAAGCGGTTTCCTGGAATTTGCCCTGCCGGTCATTCGCGAAGGGCTCGACAAGCTGCGCGACCGCGGTGCCAAAAAAATAGTCTGCATTCCCAGCATGCTGTTTGCTGCCGGGCATGTGAAAAATGACCTGCCGTCCGAAGTGAACAACTACGGTGCCGAGAACCCAGACCTTGAAATGGTGTTTGGTGGTGAACTGGCCATTGATCCCAAGTTGCTGGAAGCCGCGAAACAGCGCATTGAAGAATGCGAGCAGGCCGCACAAACTGACGTTGCCCGCGAAGATACGTTACTGATGGTCGTTGGGCGCGGCACCAACGATTCGGATGCCAACTCCAATGTCAGCAAGGTTGCCCGCATGTTGTGGGAAGGCATGGGCTTTGGCTGGGCAGAAATCAGTTTTTCTGGCGTCGCCTATCCCTTGGTGGATGCCGGACTGGAACGCGCCATGAAGCTTGGATACAAGCGGATCATCGTATTTCCCTATTTCTTGTTCACGGGCATTCTGGTTCGTCGCATCTATGCATGGGCCGATGAAGCGCAAGCCGCAAACCCGGACGTGGAAATCCTCAATGCATCTTATCTGAATGATCATCCGCTGGTCATCGATACATTCATTGATCGTGTGAAGCAGGCCCTGGAAGGCGACAACGCCATGAACTGTCTGTTGTGCAAATACCGCGAGCAGATCATCGGTTATGATCATGATGTCGGTACTGCACAGGTGGGTCATCATCATCACGTTCAGGGCGTGGGTACGGATGGTCACGGTGCCGCCGACCACGGCGTCCATCACGGTCATCACCATCATGGCCACAGTCATCAACACAGCCATGATCACGGGCACGCTCACAGCCACGACGCGACGCCTGAAAAGGATTAACAGGCTACGCCATGTTTGATTACGTCCGCGATCCGCAGGCTATTTATGAACAATCTTTCGCCACCATCCGTGGCGAGGCCGATCTGGCGTCGTTACCTGCGGATGTTTCACTCGTAGCGGTACGTCTGATCCATGCCTGTGGCATGACCGATATTTGCGGTGATCTGGTATTCTCCGCCGATGTGGTCACGTCGGCCCGTGATGCCCTGAAAGCAGGCAAACCGGTCATTACGGATGTGCGCATGGTCGCGCAGGGCATCATCCAGAATCGTCTTCCGGCTGCAAATTCAATTATCTGTACGTTGACAGAGCCGACAGTGCCCGATCGGGCGCGGGAAATTGGTACGACACAGTCTGCGGCTGCCGTTGATCTGTGGATCGATAATCTGGCCGGTGCCGTGGTCGCCATTGGTAATGCACCGACGGCGTTGTTCCGGCTCTTGGAAGTCTTGGCCGAAGGGGCCCCCAGGCCCGCCGCAATTCTGGGATTTCCCGTCGGGTTTGTCGGCGCGGTCGAGTCCAAGGATGCATTGATTGAGCATGCTGGCGATGTGCCATTTATAACTCTTCGGGGTCGCAAGGGCGGCAGCGCCATGGCTGCCGCTGCGGTTAACGCCATCGCCGGAGAGCCCGCATGAACTCCCAGTCGAACCCATGGATTACAGTTATCGGCATCGGTGCCGATGGTCTGGATGGATTAACACCTGCGGCTTGCGAGATGGTCAAAAACGCTGATTTGCTGGTCGGTGGCGAGCGTCATCAGGCCATGGTTGCCGACAACACCCTGAAAACCGGCGCGGGGCGTCTGACCTGGTCCTGCGGCATCGCATCGGCCATGGAGGACATCGCCACCTGGCGCGGCAAGTCCGTGGTGGTGCTGGTGTCGGGTGATCCGCTTTACTTTGGTGCCGGTACCACGCTGGCCCGGCATTTCGATTCTTCTGAAATCCAGGTCATTCCCTATCCCGGGGCGTTCAGTCTGGCCTGCGCCCGCATGGTCTGGTCGATTCCAGACACCATTTGTATGACCGTCCATGGCCGCGCCCATGCAGGCCTCAATCTGCATCTGAGGCCTGGTGCCAACATCGTCGCGCTAAGCTGGAACGGCGACAGTCCGGCCACCTTGGCGCAAATCCTGAAGGGCCGAGGTTTTGGTCCAAGCCGCATAACCGTGTTCAGCGATATGGGCACGTCCCATGAAAAATGTTTTCTTGGTACAGCCGATGACTGGCAGCACGAACAGGTGCCTGATTTGAACACGGTCTGTATTAAATGCGACGCTGGGCCCGAAGTCCGCTGGTGGCCGCGTACTCCCGGTTTGTCAGAGGACGCCTTCGAACACGATTCACAGATTACCAAGCGCGAGGTTCGCGCCGCCACCATTGCCGCACTGGCACCCGCACCCGGTGATCTGTTGTGGGATGTGGGCGCAGGTTGTGGCTCAGTATCCATTGAATGGCTGCGCAGCACCGATGGAAGCAATGCCATCGCCATCGAACGTAACGAAGACCGCATCAAATTCATTGAGAATAATGCCAACACGCTCGGTGTGCCCCGTCTGGATATTGTGTCTGGTGATGCACCCGCTGCGCTGAAAGATCTGCAAACGCCCGACGCTGTCTTTGTCGGCGGCGGTGTTTCGGATAAGGCTGTTTTGGAAGCATGCTGGAACGCTCTCTCGCAAAGCGGGCGTCTGGTTGCTAACGCCGTGACGCTGGAGGCCCAGCATCAGTTGATAACATTTGGTGCCACGCGTGATGCTTCTTATACCCGCATCAGCGTCGCCCGCTCAGGTGCTGTCAGCAATCTGACCGCCATGCGCCCCATGATGGACGTGTTGCAACTAACCGTAAGGAAACACTGAGCATGGCCGATATCGGGACATTGTATGGTTTGGGCGTGGGGCCGGGCGACCCCGATCTTATCACCTTGAAGGCGCACGGACTTCTGCAGCGCGTTCCGGTCATTGCCTACCCGGCACCGGAAACAGGCGACAGTCTGGCTCGAGCGATAACAGCCCCGCATCTGCCCGGTCATCAGGAAGAAATCATCATTCGCACGCCCATGATCGCTGGTGCATTTCCGGCCAACGACGTCTACGACCACTACGCCAGGGAAATTCGTGTACATCTCAACGCCGGACGCGATGTGGCCGTACTGTGTGAGGGCGACCCGTTTCTCTATGGCTCATTCATGTATGTGTTTTCGCGGTTTGTTGATGCTGGCCGTGTTGTCGTGGTGCCCGGCGTATCGTCACTGGGTGCCTGCGCAGCGGCTGCCGGATCACCGCTGGTCTCGCGCAATCAGGTGCTGACAGTTCTGCCCGCGACTCTGGACGAAGACGAGCTTGAACAGCGTATCGACAGCTCGGCTGCCGTGGCAGTCATGAAAGTCGGGCGGCATGCGGGAAAGGTCCGGCGCGTACTGGAACGTCTTCAGCGTGCCGACAATGCCTGGTATGTGGAGCACGCCACCATGGGCACGGAGAAAGTCCTGCCGCTGAACGAGTTTTCTGATGCCAAGGCACCCTATTTTTCCATGATCCTTGTCCGTGAACATGAAGGAGAGGTTTTGTGACCAATGAGATCGCAATTGTCGTGCTCGACCAGACAGGTCTGCAACTGGCCGGGCGCATCAGGACCTTTCTGTCCCATGCCCGTGTTCATGGTCTGGCCGGGCGGGCATCGGAAGGTGCCGACGAGATCTTTGACGGCACGGCCGATCACCTGCGTACGCTGTTTAGTGCCGGTGAAACGATCATCGGGGTGTGTGCGTCCGGAATTCTGATCCGCTCACTGGCACCATTGCTGGGCAACAAACACGCCGAACCACCGGTGATCGCCGTTTCCAGTGATGGTGCGTCTGTCGTACCCTTGTTGGGCGGGCATCACGGAGCCAATGCACTGGCCGCGGAACTGGCCGGACATCTGGACGGGACCGCCGCCGTGACGACCGCAGGTGATGTGCAGTTGGGTATGGCGCTGGACGAACCGCCGGCAGGATGGCATGTGCAGAACCCCGACGGGGCCAAAGCCATCACCGCCGCACTGCTCAATGATGATCCGGTTGGCCTGATTGTAGAGGCGGGCGACGCGGGCTGGTTGCAGGACGGCCAGACCGAATTTGCGGATGAGGCCAATTTGTCCATCAAGGTCACGGACCGAGCTGTCGCAAACAGTTCGGGCGAGTATATTCTGAACCCGCCCAGTCTGGTGCTTGGTGTCGGCTGCGAACGTGATGCCGAGCCATCGGAACTGATCGAACTGGTGACGCAGACGCTGGAGTCGGAATCCCTGTCACCAGCCTCAATAGCCTGCGTTGTTTCCATTGATCTTAAATCTGATGAAGCTGCCGTGCATGCTCTGGCCGCTCATCTGGGTGTGCCTGCCCGGTTTTACAACGCGGAAGACCTGGAGCGCGAAGCGGACCGTTTGGTGAACCCATCGGACATTGTCTTCCACGAGACCGGGTGCCACGGCGTGGCCGAGGGCGCGGCGCTGGCAGCGGTGGGCGAGTCGGGAAATCTGATCGTAGCAAAACACAAATCCCGCCGTGCGACCTGCGCCATTGCGCGGGCGGGCGGCAATATTGATGCCTCTACGATTGGCAAATCACAGGGGAACCTGACCATCGTCGGGATTGGCCCCGGTTCGGAAGAATGGCGAACGCCGCAGGTAACGCGGGCGCTGGCACAGGCGGACGACGTGGTCGGTTACGGCCTGTATCTGGACCTTGTGGAAGATGTCATTGTAGGCAAGACCCGGCACCAGTCCGATCTGGCCCAGGAAGAGGCCCGCGCCCGTGCGGCGCTGGAACTGGCGGCGGAAGGTCGGCGCGCTGTGCTGGTCTGCTCGGGCGATGCGGGCATCTACGCGCTGGCTACACTGGTGTTTGAGCTGCTGGACCGGGAGAACCGGGACGACTGGAACCGCCTGGCTATTTCCGTTTGCCCGGGCGTCTCGGCTATTCAGGCCGCCGCCTCACGCATCGGCGCCCCAATTGGTCACGACTTCTGCACAGTGTCGCTATCCGATCTGCTGACACCGTGGGAGGCCATACGCCAACGACTTGAGGGTGCGGCCATGGGTGGCTTTGTGGTGGCGTTGTACAACCCTGTATCGAAGAAACGCCAACAGCATATTATCGAGGCACGGGACATCCTGCTACAGCACCGACCGGCGGAAACACCGGTTGTGCTGGCCCGCAATCTGGGTCGCGAGGGCGAGGATATTTCTGTGATCCGGCTGGACGAGCTGGGACCGGACAAGGCGGATATGCTGACGCTGGTGCTGATCGGCAATGCACAGAGCAGAGTGATAGATCGTGGAATAGGCCGATGGGTGTATACACCCCGTGGATATGCGAAGAAAATGGATGCTGCGGAAACGCCAATGGCCGTGGATGGTGCGGCGTGATTTAGGGAGTAAGAATTTGAAACAGATCTTTTCGGTCATTGTTTCGCTGGTGCTTGTGCTGGGCTTTGGTCATGGCGTTGGTGCCCAGGAAACCGAACCCACACCCCAAACTGTGGGCGGGTCCATTGTAAGCGAACTGGAAACTGAGATCCTGCGGGGCTTCTTCGTAGCTCTGGATGCAGCCACACAGTCCGACAATGCAAACGTCACCATTGAAGACATTGTTTCTGATGTGCTGGAGACGGTTGTTACCTCCAGTGGCGAAGCGGACGACGATTCAGACGATGACGAATCTGACGACAATGATGATTCTGATGATGACGATTCCGACGATGACGACGGTAACGGAAAATCCAAAAACAAGAAGGGTAAGGGCAAGGACAAAGGTAAGGGAAAGAACAAGAAAATAGACAAATCCAACCCGGGACGTGGTGATGGCCTGCCGCCAGGACTGCAAAAGCAACTGGCAAAAAATGGCACACTACCGCCGGGGTTGCAGCGCAAGCTGGAAGAGTCAGGCGTGTTGCCAGCCGGTTTACAGGCCAGTGCCCTGCCTCCCGAACTGGAGGCACAGTTGCCTTCATTACCGGAAAATCAGAAACGAATCATTATCGACAATGACGTTCTGATAATCGAGGAAGTTACCGGTCAGGTGCTGGATTCTATCCCGGATATCATCCCGCCCGACGTAGCGGAAATTCTAAAACGACTGCCGGATATCATGATGTCGCAATGACGGCGACCTGAAAGGAATTTGATCCAAGTGACTGTCCATTTTATAGGCGCAGGGCCGGGCGCGGCTGACCTGATTACTGTTCGCGGGCTTAATTTGATCCGTTCGGCACCGATTGTCCTCTATGCAGGATCGCTGGTTCCCGAAGCGATCGTGGCCGAGGCTGCAACCGATGCGCGGGTGATGGATACGGCCCCCATGCATCTGGACGAGATCATCGATGAGATCAAGGCAGCCCACGAAGCCGGTCAGGATGTGGCTCGCGTGCACTCCGGCGACCCGTCGCTTTATGGTGCGACCGCAGAACAGATGCGCAGGCTGGATGCGCTGGGTATTCCCTATGACGTAACGCCCGGGGTTTCGGCCTATGCAGCGGCGTCGGCTGCGCTCAATCAGGAACTGACTCTGCCGGATGTAAGTCAGACCGTTATTCTGACACGCACATCCGTACGTAGTTCGGACATGCCCGAGGGCGAAGATCTGGATACGCTGGGGCGCACCGGCGCGACCCTTGCCATTCATCTCTCCATCAACAATCTGGCCAAGGTGGTTCGTGAGCTTTCGCCGCATTACGGTGCGGACTGTCCGGTGATCATCGCCTACCGGGCAAGCTGGCCGGACGAGATGTATATCCGCGGCACGCTTGCTGATATCCGCGACAAGGTGAAAAAAGCGGGCATCACGCGCACGGCGCTGATCATGGTTGGCCATGTTCTGGGGCAATCGAGTTTTGATGACAGCCGCCTGTATGCGGCAGACCATCACCACGTTCTGCGCCCCCGCAGCGCCTAAAGTATAACCCGGGCAATTTTGCTCGATTTGTGACAGTGACTTTGCGTAATGTCTAAAGTTCCGCGATCCAGTTAATGACGGCTTCGGGCGTCGCAACTTTGTGACCGTCTGGCAGGGGCGGGCGTTCGATCATGATGACGTGGACGCCCAGTTCATTGGCTGCGACCAACTTGGCTTCCGTGGCCTCGCCACCACTCTCTTTGGTGACCAGCACGTCAATGTTCTGCTCAACCATAGTCTGTCGTTCCCGATCCAGTTTAAACGGCGGCTTCTGGACAATGATCCGGGCGTGATCAAACGGCGGCGGCCCTTCGTGATCCTCGATCTGCCGCACTAGAAACTGAATCTCCGGCAGATCGGCAAAAACCTGCAGGCCATTGACGCCTGTGGTTACAAAAACGCTTTTGAAGTCTCCATGGCTGAGCGCGGAAGCGGCGGCTTCAAGGGATGGCACACGCGTGATCTGAAGGCTGTCCGGCATGACCCAGGCCGGGCGTTCAATCATGATTAGGGGGGTGGATGTTTCTTGGGCTGCGATTGCCGCATGTCTGGAAATGGTGTCGGCAAACGGGTGCGTGGCATCCACCAGAATCGAAATATTCTCGGTCTGAATGTAGTCGATCAGGCCATCGGCACCGCCAAAACCGCCCACGCGCAGGTTCCCGGCGATGGTCTGTGGTGATCGGGTCCGTCCGGCCAGTGAGGTAATGACATCCACGCCCGAGCCCCACGTCTCCACACACAACGAAGCCAGAACACGGGCGTCTTTTGTCCCACCCAGGATAAGGATTCTAGTCACGGGACCGGCCAATGATCTGGCCCTGCCGGTCAACAATAATCACATCAACATCCACACCACCTGAGACCGTGGCCATGGCAGTCTCACGCGCCTGTCGGGCAATGGGTGTGACGATATCGATGCCGTCAGCGGACGCTATGGTGAAGGCCTCAAGGGCGGTATTGCCCGTCTCAATCCCGGCCGACAGCTCGGCAGTACCACCATTGGCAGCGGCCACCTGAGCGAGCTTTTTCATATCCACGCGGGACCGTGACGAGTGCAAATCAAGCGAACCCTGTGACAGTTTGGTTATTTTGCCAAATCCGCCCGCAAGTGTCAGGCGGGGCACAGGATGTTCACGCAGATATTTGAGCAGGCCGCCGGCAAAATCGCCCATATCGATCAGTGCGGTTTCGGGCAGACCCAACAGTTTCTGGACCGCTGCTTCCGAGGTCGATCCGGTGGCGGCGGCAATGTGCTCAATACCGCCCGCACGGGCCACATCAACGCCCCGGTAAATGGAATGAATCCACGAGGCGCAGGAATAGGGAATGACGATACCCGTTGTGCCCAGTACAGACAGGCCGCCGACAATGCCCAACCGGCCATTCATGGTCTTCTCTGCCAGTTTCTGCCCGCCGGGAATGGATACCGTAACCTCGATGTCTATAAACCCGTCCAGCGCCGCCGCCAGGGACATCAGATTGTCAGAAATGATCTGCCGGGGCTTGGGATTGATCGCTGGCTCGCCCACGGGCAGTGGCAGACCGGGTAGAGTCACGGTCCCCACGCCGTCACCGGCATAGAAGGTAATACCTGTGCCAGCATCACCCTTTTTGACCGTCGAGATGATGTCGGCTCCGTGGGTGACATCAGGGTCATCACCAGCGTCCTTGACCACGGTGGCGCTGGCCCAGCCATCGCCCGTCTCGGGGTTCTTCACAGAAAATTCCGGCTGCTGTCCCTTGGGCAGGGTGATGGAGACTGTGTCGGAAAACGTACCTGTGACCAGTGCCTCATAGGCTGCGCAGGCCGCCGCTGTGGCGCATGCGCCCGTGGTCCAGCCCTTTCGCAGCGGCCCGTCTGGTTTTCGATTTTCCATACCGCCAATGTAGCGCGCCAGCCCGGTCTGTCACCGTACTTTTGTTGGTTGTGGCAATATTTGCGCGGTGGACACTGTGCCCCTCATGCCTATTATACGGTCAGATAAAGAACAGGTAGTGGAGTGGACATTCGATGAGGCAGGCCCGAGTAGTTGTTGCCCTGTTGGTTCTGGTTCTTGGTGGCGGCGGGATCTGGATGGCCATCAATGGCGGATACTTTGGTCCGGTCGCCGGAACCACCAATACGAACAATCAGGTCAAGATTGGCGGGCCGTTTGAGCTGACGGATCACTGGGGCGAACGGGTGACTGACGCCAAGTACCGGGATACTTACCTGCTTGTATTTTTTGGTTATACATTTTGTCCGGATGTCTGCCCGACCACACTGTCGACGATTTCAACGGCACTGGATGAACTGGGAACGGACGTAGAAAAAGTTACGCCGCTGTTTGTGACCGTGGACCCGGAACGCGATACGCCGGAGTA
>JAJFID010000141.1 GCA_021775325.1 Rhodospirillales bacterium | reverse complement strand
GCGCATGCTGGCGGCTCATAACCGCCAGCATGCGCTTGTCCAGTGTTTCCGTCAGGTATTGAAACAGCCACGGGCTGGCGAACAGATTGACGTTCGGGGCAACACGCTTTTTCAACTCGCCCATGGCGATGAAATATTCGCGAAAAACAATGGCACCTTTCTGACCGGGGATCACATGATACACGGACTGGTTTCGAATGATGTCGGCGATCTGTGTGCTGCGCATGGTCTGGTCGATGGCCGCCAGGTTATCGGGCGCCAGGGGAACGCCCAGATCGGCGTCACTTTGTTTGGCCTTGAAGTCAGCTACATCCTGTTCGTGCTTGATGACTGCCGCCGCATCCTGTTCTTTTATTTTCGCGTAAAGTACCCGGAAATCATCGGGTTGAGACAGATCATGCCAGGTCGTAAACCTGTCCTCGTAACTCCCCGTTTCGCCTTGCGTCAATGGGTCCTCAGAGAACAGCCCCTTGACCTTTTCAATGATGGGATCAACATCATCGATAGCGACGTTCCGACAGACGAGAACCAGGTCGGCGTTGTACATATCAAACAAGAGGGAATCGTGGCCACTGATGAAATCATCAAAAGACCGTTTGGCGATACCCAGAAAACGTGGTTGGCGATTTCCCGGTCGCAGCGCTGACAGATGGATGTGAACAGCAAAAGCGCCGCTTGGATCAGAACGCAAGCGACTCAGGTGGGATAGAAGGAGCTCTTCTTCGCCTTTCTGGGGCTCCATTTGCCCGGGAAGCATGCCTGAATTCAACCGGTCCTCCTTTCCAATGCTGTCGAAATCTCAATGGATGTCGTCATGGCACCATAGAACCATGCGGATTAGGGCACAATAAGATCAAAGTAATGATAGGAGCGTTAACGAACCGAATTTTCGGTCTCACGGCAGAATTGGGAAGACCGTGCAATTAGTGTGCTTTTTCTGTTGATGAGAAATGCAAGGTCAGGCTATCGTACAGCGGGTGAGGGAGGGGCCATGACACGCGCGGTGCGAATACCGGAAGCGGAAGTGTGGTGGATTGATGAAACGGGCACGTGGCATGCGGCTGATGCTACCTATGCGGATCGATTTCCAGATTGCACGTTTCAAAATCTGACTCAGTTTCAGGGGCCCTGGTTCAAAGAACTGGGCATGATCAAGGTTGCGAAACTCGGTGGCATGATCGATATCCAGTGGGATGTCCGGCATGCGTCACCGGAAGCTGTGCGCTCCATGTTCAATTATCTCCTAACATTCGAGGCCCCCGGCTCCAGGGGGTTTCACGTCGGATTGAAGTACTTCTTTGGCGCCTGGAACAGCGAGATGTTTCCGACGCCGGGCGAGGCACTTGATCGCATTGCAGAACTTTCCGCATGTGAAGGTCTAGAGGCCGATGAAAGTATAACGATCGCAAATGTCTCTTTGGATAATATCGGTGATAACGATATTGAAATTCATTATGCCTATATGGTTTGGCAGGAATCGAAGGGATGCATCGGAAACGTCGGAAGTGATGACCTGGATAGACTAAAGAGGCGCAGCTTTTCTATGCGTCCGGACGTCCACGGCGAAAAATTCGTGATTGTTGATGCAGGTGAAGATTCACTGTCTGCGGCACTCCTTGGTGCGGACTGGCCTGAGGTGGCACTGGGAATGACGCCGCAAAACTGCTTTTCCGACGAAGACTATGAATGCGAGATGTGTCAGGATTACCCGACTGTTATTAAATCCGGCGTGCCCAGACTGGATCACGTCAGAGCATTCATCCATTTGACCGGCGATGACCCCATCTGGCTGAACTATGAGCGCCTGCTGTTGCCATGGACCACTGCCGCCGGGGGGCCATTACTCATGTGCTGTTCCGAGGCAAGCCAGCATCTGGAGGTCGAGTTCCTGGATGCCGTCGTGGCTCAGGATACAATATCTGTTCCCTGACACGGGGTTATCTGCTTCTTTCGACCAGGTCCACGAGTTCCCGCCAACTCAGCCACATGAGCCATTCATCGAGAATTCCGCCATTTTTCGGCGCGTTCCAAATCATCCCGTGTGGTTGAACGTTGTGGTATCCGTAACGAGCGACAACGCCCTTCTCGACGAGCACGGGCGCGACCGTCGCAAAGATGAAATCCGGCGACCAGCGGGCCAGCGCAATTGCCATGCCGACCCGAAGCAATATCTTCGCAAAATCATGCCCGCGAATTCCGTCGTCGCCCCCCTTGATCCAGAATTCGCCCTGATAACAGACGATTCCCGAAATACCGTGGGAAGCTGGTGATTCGACTTCACAAATCTCCTTTGGATGGGCACTTACTGCCGGATCACGATAAAAAAATCTCAATGACCGGCAATGATTGGCAAGAGAGTCCCCGTCCAAATCATCGACGCGCACGGCCTGAACCTGAACAATGTCGCCGCGAGAGTTCAAACCCTTTAGCCAAAACCCGTTTACCGGGCCGATGTTCGAAACATTCTGGTCAAATTGAGGTGAAAGAGAACCTTTGTTCAGAGACTCAACTGTTTCTGCGAACTGGTGGAAATCAGTGTGTAACTCCAACCGCACGCCGCCTGCGGCCGCTTTGGATTCATAGCGATCCAGAAATGACTTTGTAGACCTGCCGATGTGATCATTTGACAGGGGCAAACAGTCGGAAAGGCGGTTTAAACCGAAAGCATCCTGACAACGCTCATTGAAGCCGTCTGCTGTTTGAATTTCATTCATGGCATTATTTTCTCTTCGTGAATTTACATGGTGATTATCCCGTATAAAGTGTATATAATTTTTCCACTTATACAAGACCATCAAGATGACACGCGCGTAGATTTGTTTTCTGCCAGTTTGGAAAGGGAAATTTGTGAACAATATAGATCTAAAACAATTAGGTAGCGCAACACCCAACTCCTCTTGCCTGGGCAAAGGGCTGGAACGATATGACATGGATGATACGAACAGACTCTACTATTCCGTGTGGGGAGACAGTATTCATTTTGGCATGAAGCTGACTGATGACTGCACATTTGATGAAGCCATCATGCATACCAAACGCCATATTGCCGAGGCACTGCAACCCCTGCCCGGCCAGCATCTGCTCGAAGTAGCCAGTGGCGTCGGTGAAACAGCCAGGTTTTTCGCCCGGGAATTTGGCTGCGCAGTTACGGCGACAAATATTTCAGACCAGCATCTGGCAGAGTCAACCAGACGGACAAAATCGCAAAACCTGGATTCACTGGTCAGCAATGTATGGGCAGATTTCCACGATCTGCCATTTAATGATGGTGCATTCCATGGCTATTGGGTTCAGGAGGGCATTGTTCATGCCCATGACAAACGTCGCGTCATTTCGGAGGCCTATCGCGTACTGTGTCCGGGAGGGCGCATCGTCGTCAGCGAGCAAACCACAGAGACCCGCCTGCTGAACGACGCAGAAACCAAAAGACTTGCCGACCGGCATGGGTCACCTGACTTGCTCAATGCAGACGGCTTCATCCAGTTAATGATCGAACAGGGATTCAACATGGTCCGGGATGACAACCTGTCTCTTTATCTGGCCCCCCTGTTCGAGGCCATTGTTCAAAGAATTGAAGACCGTTATGCCGACCTGATCAAAGGCATCCCGGCTCACATCGTTGACTGGAACCTGGACAACTGGCGGTTTGGAGCATCCAAGGCGCGCGACGGTGCGTTGGGATGGCATATTCTTGTTGCGGAACGACCGGACTAGGCTCCGGTTCACCAAGAATCCGCTTTTCCTTCGATTGGCGGCACCCCATCATGTAAAGGCTTTATCTTTTTCATCATTTCGAAGCCATGGGTGCTGCGTGAACGATACAGACCATATTCGTTATACCGTCAATAGTGGGGCGGCACAGATCATGCTGGACCGCCCCCGGTCCAGTAATGCCATTGCCCTGCAAACCGGTCGGGCCATCTGTTCTGCTATAGACAAAGCCGAGACGGATACATCCGTTCGGGCCATCGTTATTACCGGGGCGGGTGACAGGGTCTTTTCAGCCGGAGCGGATTTGAAGGAACTGCCGGAAACACGGGGTCATCCGGAAATGGCGCAAGAGCACGACGAACAGTTCGACCAGACAATGGCGCGAATCAGTGCGTGCCGGAAACCCACGATTGCCCGCATTAACGCGCATGTCATTGGAGGTGCGTTTACTCTGATCATGGCGTGTGATCTGCGTCTTGCCGCATCAAGCGCCACATTCCGCATTCCTGTGGCGAAACTGGGCCTCATGTATTCGGCTGCAGAAACCACCGCCCTGACCAGCATCATTGGTCCATCCCGAACCAAGTGGCTGATGATGACCGGCCGCCCCATTTCGGCGACAACGGCACACGAATGGGGCCTGGTGGAGCAGGTGTTTGATGATCAGGAATTTGATACCGGCGTCGCCCAGGTCGTCGCGGATGTTTGCAAGGGGGCCCCATTAAGCCACAGGGTGACAAAAGCCCTGGTCGATACCACCACGCGGAATGGCACGATTGATCGTGACAGCGCAAAATCAGCATACCAGACAATCTATACCAGCAATGATATTGCCGAGGGTCTTGCCGCCTATCAGGAAAAACGGGATCCCGACTTTAAGGGAAACTAGCGCGCCCGGGAATCACCATTCATCAGCTTTGCAAACGCCCGTTGTTAGCGTAAAAGAGGCCAAATTACTCTTGCACGCAGTGCATATCCGTGAGGGACCGATGGATCTGGACAAATACTACGGTGATGAATTCGATGAACACTTGGCGGTCGCTCAGGCCACCCGCGAGGCGATGCGGGCACCGTTCACCCGGCTTGTGACTCTCTGTGTGTCGTCAATCCGGAACGGTGGAAAAATCGTGTTTTTTGGCAACGGCGGCAGCGCGGCAGATGCCCAGCATCTGGCGACCGAACTGACCATTCGATACATGGATGATCGCGCGCCCATTGCTGCCATAGCCCTGACCACGGACACTTCATCACTGACCGCTGCCGCAAACGACATGGGCTTTGAAAACGTGTTCGCACGGCAGGTCGCAGCACTGTGCGGCCCGAACGATGTGGTTATAGGCCTGTCAACCAGCGGCAATTCACCCAACGTCATAAAGGCCCTGGAACAGGCCCGGTCCATAGGTTGTGTAGCCGCAGGTTTCGGCGGCCGGGATGGCGGCATGATGCGTGATGTAGCGGATCCCCTTTTAATCATACCGTCAGATCGAACGCCCCGTATTCAGGAGATGCATATTACTTTGGGGCACGCGTTGTGCGGTGCCATGGAATTGGAACTGGGCCTGTTATGAGCCATCGGGAAAACCTGATTCGAACCGTTACACGGTTAACCGGCGCCAGAGTTCTGGTGGTGGGCGACATCATGCTTGATCAATTCGTTTACGGTGACGTGAACAGAATTTCGCCGGAAGCCCCCATACCTATCCTCCAGGTCAAACATGAAACCAACATGCTGGGTGGAGCCGGAAATGTTGTCCGTAATATTGTCGGCCTGGGTGGCGGCGCATCATTGGCAGCGGTGGTTGGCAATGACCCCACAGGCAAAAAAGTTCGTAAACTTCTGGAGCAGAACGAGGTCGCCGATGATGGCCTCGTCACCGTCAATGAACGGGCGACCGGAATCAAAACCCGGTATCTGGCCGGTACCCAGCAACTCCTTCGCACCGACCACGAGACTGTCGGTGCGGTGGATGCCAAAACGGCGAAGAAGGTCATCAGTGTCGCCAAACAGGCCATGAAACACTGTGATGCCGTCATTGTTTCAGATTATGGCAAGGGCGTCCTTGTCCCTGATGTTATCGAGAGCGTCATTGACGCCGCGCGAACCAGAGGCATCCCTGTCATCGTTGACCCAAAAGGACGGGAGTACTGGCGTTATCAGGGGGCCACAATTGTAACACCCAATCGCGCTGAACTGGCCGAGGCCGTCGGCCATCCCGTTACGGTGCAAAGTGATATTGTTGAAGCGGCGAATTCGCTGGTGATTGAATATGACCTGAAAGCGGTTCTTGTAACCCGCAGCCAGGACGGCATGACTCTTGTCACGGCGGAGGGCGACGTTACGCACCTGCCCGCAGAAGCACAGGAAGTTTTTGATGTTTCAGGCGCTGGCGACACAGTCGTCGCAACCGTCGCCGCAGCGATGGCGGCTGGCGCAAATATGGTGGATGCCGCAAAGGTTGCCAATGTTGCAGCCGGCATCGTGGTCGCCAAGGTGGGCACAGCGACCGCCTATGCCGCAGACGTAATTTCCGCGCTCCAGCAGCAGCAACTGGGCGGCACTGATGTGAAAATCTGTAATCAGGAACAGCTCGCCGACCGGGTTGCTGTGTGGCGTCACGCCGGATATCGAATCGGTTTCACCAATGGCTGCTTTGATCTGTTGCACCCGGGTCATGTCTCTTTGTTACAGCAGGCCCGGAATACCTGCGACAAGCTTATTGTCGGGCTCAACACAGACAAATCTGTCAAAAAACTCAAAGGTGACGGACGGCCAGTACAGAGCGAACGCGCCCGCTCGACCGTCCTGTCTTCCTTGTCCAGCGTCGATGCCGTGACCCTGTTCGGAGAGCAAACCCCCATCAAACTGATCAAGAGCATCAAGCCCGATGTCCTGATCAAGGGCTCAGACTATTCAGTCAGCGAGGTTGTCGGCGCAGATGTGGTCCTGAAGTACGGTGGTGAGGTTTTTCTGGCTGATATCGAGGCCGGGCATTCCACCACCAACACAATTGAACGCCTGGGCAAGTAAGCCTAACCACCATCACTTAACAGACTGGAAAGCAAACCAGAGAACAGGTTGTCGCCTTGCTGCTGCAGATCCGGTATCTGTGTATCCAGCGGACTGACAGGCACATGGAGGTGGGCCGCCATCATGGTATCGTGCCAAATTTTTGCGGGCAGGCCACCACCGGTCAGTCGCTTCGGCGCTGCACCGTTATCGTTACCCATCCAGACGCCGGCAACCAGGTTGGCTGTGTAACCCACAAACCACCCGTCACGAAAATTCTGACTGGTCCCTGTTTTTCCGGCGGCAGGACGTTCAATACCGGCATTCCGTCCCGTACCATCCTCAATCACACCACTTAACATGGTATTCATGGCTGCGGCGTGGCGCTGTGCCAGAACGCGCCCCGGACCGGTGCCGGTACGGGCGTACAGGACCGTTCCATTCCGATCTCGAATATCCTTGATAGCATAGGGCCAGACACCCATACCTTGGTTGGCAAACGGCGCGTACGCGCCCGTAATCTCAAGCAGGCTCACCTCGTGAGTGCCCAGCGCAATACTGGGGTTTGGTTCAGGTGATCCGGTTAAGCCCAGTCTTTCGGCGACGCGAACCACATTGCGCCAGCCCGCGTGACTGGCAACTTTGACCGCAATGGTATTACTGGAACGGATCATTGCCTCATTCAGGGTCATGGATCCATGATACTGGTTGTCGAAATTTTTTGGCATCCAGCCATTGATATCAACAGGGCCATCGACCATGACCGTATCCGGTAACAACCCTGATTCAAGCCCGGCCAGATAGACAAACGGTTTGAACGCGGAACCGGGTTGCCGGCGGGCCCTGGTTGCCCGGTTGTACTGGCTCGTGCCGTAAGATCGCCCACCGACCATAGCCCTGACAGCACCGTCAGGCGTCATGACAACAACGGCGGCCTGCGAAACATTCTGGTTTTGCCCGGCACCGTCAAGGGCCGCAACCACGGCCGCATCGGCACCGCGCTGGATGACGGGATCAAACGTCGTTCGGACTATCACATCCCGATCCAGGGTGATGTAATCGGGCACCTGTTCCAGTACCCAGTCCACAAAGTAACGGCTGCCCGCACCGGCAGCGGACCGCACGTTGCGATCCTTGTCCTGTCGAGCCAGTGCAGCAGATTCCGCTGTCAGGCATCCGGCTGCGACCATGTTGCTGAGAACAATGTTGGTGCGGGCTTCAGCGCGTTCCTTGCTGCTGATGGGGTTCAGTCGGCTTGGAGCCTTCATCAATCCGGCAATCATGGCTGCCTGCCACGTGGATACCTGCGAGGCTGATCGACCAAAAAACTTGCGGGCGGCAGCATCCACGCCCCAGGCACCCGCGCCCAGATACACCCGGTTCATATAAACCGTCAGAATTTCGTCCTTGGAAAACTTGTGCTCCAGCCACAGTGCAATCAGGACCTCCTGCACTTTTCTCTTGATGGTCCGTTCCGGCGTCAGGAACAGGTTCTTGGCCACCTGTTGTGTCAGGGTTGAGCCGCCCTGGCGAATTCGTCCGGCCTGAAAGTTCACCCAGGCGGCACGGGCAAGGCCAATGACGTCCAATCCAAAATGACTGTAAAACCGGCGGTCCTCGGTAGCGATAATGGCCTGTGGCAGTGCTGGCGGCAGGTCCTGAAGGCGGACCGGCATACCATACATGTCACCAATACTCGCCAGTTCGCTGCCATCCGCGGCCAGAACAGTTACCGATGGTCGCCGTGTCGCCGAGAACGCCGCGTCGACATCAGGAAGGTCATAGGCATAAAAGGCGAGCAGACAGCCGCCGACAACGCCACCCCAGACTGCGGCAATCGCACCCCAATACAGCAGGAATGACGCAGCGCGGCTCAACCCCTTCAACACAGTACGTACGATTTTGCGTTGGGGTTTGGATGTCGTTTTTCGGCTGCCAGGACGCCTGTTTGTCGTCGATTTCCCAGTCGCAGACTTGCTGGCGGCAGCCTTGCGACGTGATTTCGGTTTGGCCCCTGATTTTCGCGATTTTTCCATAGGGTAACTTAGGTCCGCGCCCATTAGAAATCCGTTAATAGTCGGATGAAAACCAGATTAAGGCGCACCTGAATTAGGGACCGTAACTGCCGCTATGTACCATCTCAGGAAATGATTGAACCGGACATAGGCGTGAGGTATTGAACTGTGCCCGCACGTTATCGGTAATCATTCTGAATTGCGGGTAAGATGCCGACTTCCGCTCACCACGTCAGGAATTGCCAATCCAGTCCAACCAGATCGCCATTGGAGTGTCATAGTGCCAACGCCAAAACTGTTAGTTGCCAATCGAAGTGAAATTGCCATCCGTGTGATGCGGGCTGCAACGGAATTGGGCCTTCGCACTGTCGCCATATACGCGGAAGAAGACAAACTCTCGCTTCATCGTTTCAAGGCAGATGAGAGTTACAGGATTGGCGAGGGAATGGGGCCCGTAAAGGCCTATCTGGATATCGATGAAGTTATCCGCACGGCAAAAAAAGCCGGAGCGACGTTGATCCATCCGGGTTACGGGTTCATTTCAGAAAAACCGGAACTGCCCGAAGCCTGCCTTGAAAACGGGATCACATTTGTTGGACCACCAGCATCTGTCATGCGCGCACTCGGCAATAAGGTCGCAGCACGCAATATCGCTGAAGCTGCTGGCGTGCCTGTCATGCCGGCAAGCGCGCCACTGCCCGAATCTCCAGAAGCCTGTCATAAAATGGCCAATGAAGTTGGCTATCCGGTCATGCTTAAGGCCAGTTGGGGCGGCGGTGGTCGCGGTATGCGGATTATCGAGAACGCGGACCAACTGGAGGAGCAGGTCGATGCGGGTCGCCGCGAGGCTGAGGCCGCTTTCGGAAACGGCGAGGTTTACCTGGAAAAACTCGTCCTGCGTGCGCGTCATATCGAAGTCCAGATTCTGGGCGATACCCATGGCAATCTGGTTCACCTGTTTGAGCGCGACTGCACGCTGCAACGGCGTAATCAGAAAGTGGTGGAACGGGCCCCGGCGCCTGACATGGATGCCGAGACACGAGCCGCAATTTGCGGGTCTGCGCTGGAGCTCTGTCGTGCCGCTGGTTATATCGGTGCGGGCACCGTTGAGTTCCTGATGGATTCAGACACCGGTGCGTTCTACTTCATTGAGGTCAATCCCCGCGTGCAGGTCGAACATACAGTAACCGAAGAAGTCACCGGTATCGACATCGTCAAGGCGCAGATCAAGATCGCCCTGGGTGGCCGCATTGGTGTGGAAGAGGAAACCGGCGTTCCGGTCCAGGAAGATATCAAGCTGCGCGGCCACGCGCTGCAGTGCCGCGTCACGACGGAAGACCCGGAAACCAATTTCACGCCGGATTACGGCCGCATTACGGCTTACCGTGGCGCAACCGGGTTTGGCATCAGGCTGGACGGCGGCACCGCATATTCGGGCGCGGTGATCACCCGGTATTACGATAGCCTACTCGAAAAAGTAACCGCATGGGCGTCGACACCGGAGGAAGCCATTCGCCGTATGGACCGGGCCCTGCGAGAGTTCCGCATTCGCGGCGTGACAACCAATCTGGCCTTCCTCGAAAACATCATCAATCATCCGGACTTCGTTGAAGGCCGGATTACCACCCGGTTTATTGACACAACGCCTGGTCTGTTGAGTTTTCCGAAACGGCGGGACCGGGCTACGCGTCTGTTGCGTTACATCGCTGATGTGACAGTCAATGGTAATCCTGAAGTGGCGAACCGGCCCAAACCAACGGGCCGGGCCCTGACCCCCGTTGTCCCGAAGGTTCCCATTCAGGACTCGCCCCCGCCGGGCATCAAACAAATGCTCGACGAACATGGGCCGGAAGCCGTCCGCGACTGGATGCTGAAACACGACCGCACGCTGATTACTGATACCACCATGCGGGATGCCCATCAGTCGCTTCTGGCGACGCGCATGCGGTCCTTTGACATGGTCAGGGTCAGTGAGGCTTACGCTCATTTGTTGCCGGACCTGTTTTCCCTGGAGTGCTGGGGTGGTGCCACATTTGATGTGGCCATGCGGTTTCTCAATGAAGATTCCTGGGATCGCCTGGCGGACATTCGTCAACAGGTGCCAAACATCATGCTGCAGATGTTGTTGCGCTCGTCCAATGCCGTCGGTTATGCCAACTATCCTGATAATGCCGTCAGGTACTTCGTCGACAAATCCGCAGAAGCCGGAATTGACGTGTTCCGGGTATTCGACAGCCTGAACTGGGTCGAGAACATGAAGGTGGCGATCGATGCTGTGCTCAACACCGGCAAGATCTGCGAAGCGGCCATTTGTTACACCGGCGACCTGTTTGACCCGGACCGGTCCAAGTATGATCTGGATTATTATGTGAAACTGGCGCGGGAGCTCAAGTCCTCGGGTGCCCACATTCTGGGGATCAAGGACATGGGTGGCCTGTGCCGCCCGGAACACATCCGGGTGCTCGCCCCGGCCCTGAAGGAAGAAACCGGCCTGCCAGTTCACTTCCATACCCATGATACATCAGGGCTCAGTGCGGCCACCGTTCTGGCCGCGTGCGAGGTCGGTGTGGATGCTGTTGATGCCGCCATGGACAGCTTTTCCGGATTAACGTCCCAGCCGAACCTGGGCTCCATTGCCATTGCGCTTGGGGATACGGATCGAAAGACCGGACTTGATCCGGCAACCATCAGGGCGTTTTCCGATTATTGGGAGGCCGTACGGGCGCAATACGCCGCGTTTGAGCCGGATTTGCGCGCGGGTGCGTCCGAGGTTTACCTGCATGAAATGCCCGGTGGCCAGTTTACCAACCTGAAGGAACAGGCGCGCGCGCTGGGGCTTGCCGACCGCTGGCACGATGTGGCTCGCATGTATTCGGAAGTGAATATGCTGTTTGGCGACATCGTCAAAGTCACGCCGTCGTCAAAGGTTGTTGGCGATATGGCGCTCTCCATGGTTTCCAGCGGCGTAACGCCCGAGGATGTCCTGGACCCCAACGTGGATATCGTGTTCCCGGACTCGGTCAAATCCATGCTCCGGGGTGAGCTGGGCCAACCGCCGGGTGGGTGGCCCAAAGCCGTTCAGAAAAAAGCCCTGCGCGGCGAGCAACCCATTACTGACCGGCCCGCCAATCATCTCGCGCCCATTGATTTGGACGCCGTGCGGGCCGAGGCCGAGAAGGCCGTCGAGCGGCATGTTTCAGACTTTGAGTTGGCGTCCTACATCATGTATCCCAAGGTGTTCGTAAACTATTCAAAACACCGCCGGGAATATGGCCGCACGGACGTGTTGCCCACGCCGGTCTACTTTTATGGCATGACATCGGGCCAGGAAATTGCCGTGGACATTGATCCCGGGAAAACGCTGGTCATTCGCATGATGACCGTGGGCGATGCCGATGAACGCGGTGAGCGGGAAGTCTTTTTCGAGCTTAACGGCCAACCCCGTGTCATATCCGTGGCCGACCGCTCCATCGCATCACTGGTCCCCGCCAATGAACGGGCCGATCTGACCGACACCTCACATGTGGCAGCGCCTATGCCGGGCATCGTCTCGACCATCGTTGCATCAGTGAATCAACAGGTGGAAGCCGGCGATGTTCTGCTGACGCTGGAAGCCATGAAGATGGAAACATCGGTCACTGCCCCAATTTCCGGCAAACTTGCGCGTCTTTCCGTTTCCGTCGGTTCGGTCGTCGATGCCAAGGATTTGCTGGCGGTGATTGAAACAGCGTAGGGCCGGTAGATTGCTAACGCCCGCTGCTCCGCGTTTCCCATTGACGTCGCCAACCTGCTCTGGCTTATAATCAGCCCATGCCAAAGCGATTGAGCGCCACTCAGATTGATCAGTTCCGGGAACATGGTTTTGTGTCCGGCATTCAGTTGTTCGAACCCGAAGCATGCCTGAAAATCCGGGACCGGATCGAAGCCTTTGAAGCCGAACGGCCGGATGACGCCCGATGGGCTTTCGACATCAAGGCCAATCTGTTGTTCGACTGGGTTTATGAACTGGGCGCCGATGAATCGACGCTTGATGCGGTGGAGGACCTGATCGGCGGGAATATCTTTAATACCGATACGGTTTTTCGCATTAAAGAACCGGGTACTGGTACGAACTATGGCTGGCATCAGGACGCAGCCCGCATTCAGGTCGACCCGTGTTTCCTGATCTGCTATGTGGCGATAACCCCGTCAACGCCGGAAAACGGAGGGTTACGGGTCGTTCCGGGTTCCCACAAGGATGTACTGCCGTTCGAGGTGGTGATCAACAGCGACGGCCAGGCCAAACGTAAAGTCGCCCGCACGCTGGATGTTGATGAGAGCACGGTCGTTGATCTTGCGCTGGAGCCCGGCCAGGCAACTTTCTTCAGCGGCCTCCTTGTTCACGGCTCACGCCCTAACCGGAGTACGCACCGCCGTATCGCCATATTGACCGACTACACGGCAGCGCAAGCGCGGCAATCCCAGGGCCAGGGCTCTGGCCAGTTGCTGCGCGGTGCCGACCGCTGGAAACACATCGCACCAGAACCGGTACCCACCGGCACCTGCTCACCCACCGACGCGCACATGCGCCGCCAAATTCTGAACTCATACCCGGAGAACCCGCTGATGGGGCCCCTTGCCCCAGACGATACCGTTCAGTTCCTCGATGACCCAGCCTTCGGCAGATAATCGGGACTATCTTCTGAAAACGGTGGGGAACCAGTCCTCCCGCAACTTGTCGCCTGGCTTCATGCCGTGGCCGGGAAAAGGCGGTGATGTGGGTCCGACGCGGTCCACATACCGGGCGTCGTCGCCAAAAAAGCGCAGAGAGAACGCTCTGCGGCGCGCTGTCGAGTTATTGCCGCGCGCACCGTGTAAAGTTCCATAGTCGAATGCCACGGCGTCGCCCGGCTGCATTTCCCACTCCATCACGGGCATGTCTTCCGTATCTGGATCGGGCACAGGCATGTAAATGTCTTCTCCCGCATAAAAGTCATCATCAGATAACCAGCGGACGGGCAACACCGGCTTGGCCCACTTGTGGGATCCGGCTACACACCGCAAGGACGCTTCGCGCACTTGATCTACGGGAGACCAGAAACTGACCGTCTGCTCGCCTTCCACAAAGTAATATGGCTTGTCCTGATGCCATGGCGTCGCTTTGGAGGTCCCCGGCTCTTTCACCAGGACGTGGTCATGAAATATCTGTGTGGTGTCGGATTTCATGAGATCGGCTGCTACCTGTGCCGCGGGTGATCTGCGTACCACCTGCTCGAACTCAGGAATTCTGGTCCAGTTGCAATAATCATCAAAAAACCGACCGCCCTCGCCATTCTTCAGGTTTTCAGACGCATAGATACCCGGCTCGCTCATATTTGTTTCAATGCCCGCGCGGATCGCTTCCACATGATCAGCAAACAACCCTTTAATGAGCACAACACCATCGTTTTGATACGTGTCGATATGATTTTGCGTGATGAGTGTATGCATGGTCATATCCTCAGGTTACGGGACCGACATCATGTCAGTGATGATAATTAGTTTCCAATAATATTTAATTATTTTATAATTAGTTTTATGTTATATATAACACTGAGACAGCTGGAATATGCGGTTGCCGTTGCCGATCATGGCAGCCTGACGGAAGCGGCGGACGCCCTGAACGTCTCACAGCCATCCTTGTCTGTCGCCATAACCCTGGTGGAAGAGCATCTCGGCTCCAAACTCTTCATCCGCCGCAAGGGTGCCGCACACAGAATTACGGCGCGCGGTGAAAGCTTTGTGGCCGACGCCCGTGATGTGTTGGAAAAGGCCGCGCGGCTGGAGAATCCTGCATCGACGACGGCTGATTCGGCACACCCCATTCGACTGGGCATATTCGAAGACCTCGCACCCCGCTTTCTGGGCCCGCTCATCATCGAACTGAAAACGAGCCTGCCAGACATCAGGATATTACCCACCGTCGCAGATTTCGCCACGCTGGCGAAGGAGTCGCGGCATGGACAACTGGATCTTGTAATCACCTATGATCTGGGTCTGGACGCGACGTTTGAACGCACTGTCTTAAGCCATGTCCAGCCCAGCGCATTTCTCTCCACTGATGATGAACTGGCGGATGTCCAAACCGTCTCGCTAAAACAACTGGCGTCGCGACCGCTAATTCTGTCCGATGAAGGTCTCTCAATTCAGTATGTATTGCGATTGTTTAAATCCAAGGGATATCGACCCCGTGTCGACTATCGGGTGGCGTCTCTGGAGGTCATGCGCAGCCTTGCGGCAAACGGACTTGGTGTGGGCATTAGCTACACAGTGCCACCAGCCCCGATCAGTTATGACGCCAGGCCTGTCAATGCTGTACCCATCACAGACATCGAAGCGCGGGAGCCGGTTGTTCTCGCATGGCCTTCCCACGTTGTTCCGTCGTCGGAGATGGCGTGTGTCACCGATTTTCTGGCCGTCTCACCCATATTTGCTGGGACATGCTAACAAGACAGCCATTCTACCATTGCGGTTTAACCGATAAAGTGTCGAGCAGCCTGGTTGGTGGATCGTCAGTCCAGTAGTTCATCCAGCGCGGAAAACAGGCGAACGCTATCGATCGGTTTTGTAACGTATCGATCACAGCCCGCCAGATGGGCCTCATCCTGGCCATCAGACGTTTTGTCTCCGGTCAGAGCGACAATTGGAATTCCCCTTGTATCCGGGTGAGAACGGAGTAATGGCATCATCTCCCACCCGGTCAATCCGGGCATATTCATGTCGATGATAATCAAATCTGGTTTTTCCAGCCGCGAAGTTTCAATCCCGCTATCGCCGTCGAAAGCCTCAACGACTTCATGTCCGTGATTACCCAGTAGCGCACGGAGCAATTCACGAATAAGACTGTCATCATCAACAACAAGTATTTTTGCCATTCTCTATTCTCCCGAATCAAGACTGGTAGCTTAAGCAAGCCAAGCATAACGCCATAATGGCATTCTCATGTTATATGCCTCAGACTTTCACGCTATGGCGTATCCACAGCCACATCATCATCACGTATCCAGATTGGCCACCTTGAGGGCGTTAGTCTGGATGAATTCTCGGCGGGGTTCGACGATATCGCCCATAAGGGTGGAGAACACCTCTTCGGCGTCATCAAGCTGGCCGACCCGCACCTGCAACAGCACGCGGACATTTGGATCCAGTGTAGTCTCCCACAGTTGGCCGGGGTTCATTTCACCCAGACCCTTGTACCGCTGCATGCCAACACCCTTCCGGGCAATAGCCGTGACCGTATCCACCAGCGAGACCGGGCCGGTGATCGGATGTTCCTTGTCCTTGGATGCAAATGTACCGTGGCCCAGATACATTTTCTGCAACGAACCAACCTTGTCGAGCAATCGACGGGCATCAGATGAACGCACAACCGCGCCATCGATGGCGTGACGCTCTTCCACACCGCGCAGGGTGCGGCTGAAAGCCAGCCCGCCATCATCAAGCGAATGCCCTTCCCATCCTTTTTCGTGGGCAACGGCTAACGCATTCAGGCGTTTGGCGATCTCGGCTGCCGTGGCACCGGACAGTTCCTCATTGGACAGCAACTCAGGGTCCAGCGCACCCAGCACAGCAGCCTGCTCAATAATCGCCAACGGAACATGCTGGGCCAGACGGGACAGTACGATCTTGGTGTCACGGGCCTCCTCAACTGTTCTGAGCAGGTCCGGCCCGGCGATCTGGGTGCCGTCATAGGTGGTAAATACGCTGCCATCATCAATGGCCGCATTGAACAGGTAGGCCTCAAGCGCCGCATCATCTTTCAGATAGACCTCTGAGCTGCCGCGCTTGGCACGATAAAGTGGTGGCTGGGCAATGTAGAGATAACCTCGTTCAATAATTTCCGGCATCTGCCGGAAGAAGAACGTCAGCAACAATGTGCGGATATGGCTGCCGTCAACATCAGCATCCGTCATGATGATGATCTTGTGGTAGCGACATTTCTCGATATCAAAATCATCCGCAATACCGGTGCCAAAGGCCGTGATCAGGGTGCCGATCTCGGCGGAACTCAACATCTTGTCAATGCGCGCCCGCTCCACATTAAGGATTTTACCGCGCAGTGGCAGGATCGCCTGGTTCTTCCGGTGTCGTCCCTGCTTGGCGGAACCGCCAGCGGAATCACCCTCGACGATGAATATTTCAGATAACGCGGGGTCCCGTTCCTGACAGTCGGACAGCTTGCCGGGCAGGGACGATATGTCGAGCGCGCCCTTGCGCCGGGTTAATTCTCGAGCCTTCCGTGCGGCCTCGCGCGCTGCGGCGGCCTCTATGATCTTGCCAATGACCTTCTTTGCTTCATTGGGGTGTTCTTCAAAATACCTGTCCAAGGCCTCACTGATGATGCTTTCCACAACCGGACGCACCTCGGAACTGACCAGCTTGTCCTTGGTTTGTGACGAGAATTTGGGATCAGGAACCTTGATCGACACAATGCAGGTCAGGCCTTCACGTGCGTCGTCGCCGGTAATACTGACTTTCGCTTTTTTGGTTGAGCCGGACTCATTGGCGTAATTGTTGATCGTCCGTGTCAGGGCACCGCGGAACCCTGCCAGGTGGGCACCGCCGTCACGCTGCGGGATGTTGTTTGTAAAACACAGTGTTGTTTCGTGATAGCTGTCGTTCCATTGCAGGGCGAACTCCACAACTGTGCCGTCACGTTCGCCGGAACCCGTGACAACGCGCTCCGTAACCGCGTTTTTGGATTTGTCCAGAAACTCTACAAAAGCCTGCAGGCCGCCTTCATAGTGCAAGCGTGAAACCACGGGCTCGGGGCTGCGTGCGTCCGTCAGCTCCAGCACAACGCCGGAATTCAGAAACGCCAGTTCGCGGAGGCGATGTTCGAGCGTGCCAAAATCAAACTCGGTTATGGCGAATGTTGTTTTCGCGGGCAGGAAGGTGATCTCTGTGCCTGAAATCTTGCCGGAACCATCCTCCTTGTCCGGCGCATCACCGGTGATCTCCAGCGGCGCCACGGCATCACCATCCTGAAACCGGATGAAATGCTCCTTGCCATCGCGCCAGATTTTCAGGTCCAGTCGATCGGAAAGCGCATTCACCACAGACACGCCAACGCCGTGCAGGCCGCCCGACACCTTGTATGAATTCTGGTCAAACTTTCCGCCGGCATGAAGCTGGGTCATGATCACCTCGGCGGCGGAAACGCCCTCTTCCGCGTGAATATCAACCGGAATGCCACGACCATTATCCGAGACAGAGGCAGAACCGTCACCATTGAGCACGACCTTGACGATGTCACAGTGACCGGCCAGCGATTCATCAATAGCGTTATCAACAACTTCGTAGACCATGTGATGCAGTCCGGAACCATCGTCCGTGTCGCCAATGTACATGCCGGGACGTTTGCGTACAGCTTCCAGACCTTTCAGAACCTTGATGGATTCTGAATCGTAGACACCCGAATTCTGGTCGGGCGCGTCGTCGTCTTCGGGAATTTCTGTTTCGTCACTCATGATGATCAAACTGTCTCCGGTACCGGTGTCACCGTAGCGTCCGCAACGGCGTAGAATACTGCGTGCCCACGTAAGGGCGCGAATAAATGGTCATCTGTGCCCGTTATCCAGGCCTGGCAGCCAAGGGTTACAAGATCATCGAAAAGTGCTTCTCGACGCTCCTGATCCAGGTGGGCCGCGACCTCATCCAGCAACAATACAGGCACTCGCCCCCGCTCTGCTGCGGTCATACGGGCATCGGCCAGAATGATGGATATCAGCAATGCTTTCTGCTCGCCCGTGGAACATATTTCCGCCGCCTGATCCTTGCCCAGGTGTCGGACATGCAAATCGCTCTTGTGTGGTCCGATGCGGGCACCACCTGTCTGGCCGTCTGTATCGCGTGACGCGGCCAGAATGCTGCGGTACTGGTCTTCTGCGGTCAAGGCCGGGTGTTTGCGCAACCAGTCTTCGACCACGCCATCTATGCCCAGACCGGCACCCGGAAAAGGGCCATGTGCAGCGCGACAGTACAGACCGAGACGATCCACCAGTTCCAGCCGCGCCGCCGCCACGGCGATGCCCTTGGTGACCATGGTGTCTTCCAGCCCCGCCAACCAGGTGGCGTCACCTGAATTATCGCGCAGCAGACGGGCACGCTCCCGCATGGCATGTTCATAGGCTGTAATGCGTCCGGCGTGCGCCGGGTCATATCCGAAAACCAGTCTGTCGAGGAACTGTCTGCGTGCAGACCGGCCATCCAGAAACAACCGGTCCATCTGTGGTGTCAACCACTGGGCATCCATATGTTCGGCCAGCGCCGCCTGGGCTTTCGCCGTTTCGCCCTGAATCCGAACTGTACGTTTTTCTGCACCGGGCTGCGCCAACCCGGTACCCAGGTCCACCGGTCCGGTTGGTGATGCGACCCGGGCCGCAACCGCCCACGCCCGCCCTGATGATGCGTCCTTTGCATCCTTACTGCCCTGGCGCACGATCTCGGTCAATTTTGCGCGGCGCAACCCCCGGCCCGGGGACAATAGTGAAACGGCTTCCAGCACGTTTGTTTTGCCGGCACCATTGGGACCACTCAACACGACGGTTTTCCCACCGGTTTCCATCACCGCATGGTCATAACATCGGAAATCCGTGAGCATCAATCGCTCAACAGCCAGCGGGAAAGGCATGGCCGCCTCATTGGCATTCATGAAAACACCCGATGTTCCATTGGCTGATACAGCTTCCGTCGCGGATGGCGTATGTAACAACGTATTGGTCACCCTCTCGAATGCGATCGCCTCAACAAAACTGTCACACGCGCATGGGCATGAGTACGTAGAGCGCGCCTTCGTCTTCGACCTCGCGAATAATCGTCGGGGATGCGGCATCAGCGAGAACAAACCGCATGGCATCGCCGTCGATCTGCTGAACAATGTCCAGCAGGTAGCGAGAGTTGAAACCAATTTCAATCTCGTCACCGCCGAAATCCACCTCGAGCTCTTCCGACGCAGGACCGTGCTCGGGACTTGACGCCGACAACGTCAACGTTCCATCAGCCAGCTTCATTTTCACCGCGCGGGATTTCTCGCTGGAAATAGCGGAAACACGGTCCACAGCATCGCCAAACAGGCGGCCATCCACATCCATTTCCTTGTCGTTGCCCTCGGGGATAACCCGCTGATAATCAGGGAATGTGCCATCAATGAGCTTGGAGGTCAGAACCGCACCATTGAAGGAAAACCTGATCTTCGATTCAGACAGGGCAACTTCCACATCGTCCGAATAGTCCTCGATGAGCTTGCGAAGTTCAGCAATTGTCTTACGGGGCACAATCACACCCGGCATACCGGCGGCACCATCGGGCAAAGGACATTCCACACTTGCCAGACGGTGTCCGTCCGTTGCAACAGCGCGCAGCACATCTGTGCCGTCGCGGTCGCTGGCATGCAGATAGATGCCGTTCAGATAATACCGCGTTTCCTCGGTTGAAATCGCAAACCGGGTACGGTCAATAAGGGCCCTCAACTCACCGGCCGGAACGCCGAATGAATGGGAGGACTCGCCGCCCGCCATCACCGGGAAATCTTCTGTCGGCAAACAGGTCAGCGAAAACCGGGAGCGACCGGCCCGCAACGCCAGTTGACCATCACCAGATGATGCATCCAGCTCAACCTGCGTACCATCCGGCAACTTGCGGACAATTTCATAAAGCGTGTGCGCCGGTGCCGTGGTTGCGCCAGGCGTGGCGATATCCGCGCCAACCCCGGCGACGATGTCCAGGTCCATGTCCGTTGCGTTCAGGTCCAGCCTGCCGTCAGCAGCCGTCAGTTTAACGTTGGACAGAATGGGTATCGTATTACGGCGCTCAACAACGCTTTGTACGTGCCCCAGAGACTTCAAAAGCGCCGCTCGTTCAATGGTTAGTTTCATTGCTAAAATATAACTCGTTCGATAGCGGCCCTGCGTGTAATGAAGCACGTCCGCACATGTTGCCAAAAGCCGTTCACGGCCCATGAATTGTGGCTGGGTACTGGTACCCAAGACAGACAGGAATCCGGGCCAGAGGCCCTGAATCAAACCTGTTCGCCCACCACATCAATGGCTATTGAACGGCCCCTTCAGAAGGGCTCATAGTATATCAGATAGGTCCGGAATGGTAAGCATTTTCGCATCCAAAATGATGTCGAAAACGCTATTGTTTTCAGAGGGTTATGTAGAGGAACTTACGCCTCAGCCCTCGAGCATGCGGCGAAGCAGTTCAACGTCCTCCGCAAATGACGAATCCCGTTCGCGCAGCTCATCAACCTTCTTGACGGCGTGCATGACCGTGGTGTGATCACGACCACCAAACTTGCGCCCGATTTCAGGCAATGATCGCGACGTCAACTGCTTGGCCAGGTACATGGCGACCTGGCGCGGACGGGCCACAGAACGAGCCCGACGGGCCGAGTGCATATCTGAAACGCGAATGTTGAAGTGCTGGGAAACACGTTTCTGAATTTCCTCAATTGTCACGCGCCGGTCATTCGCACGGAGCAAGTCGTGAAGAACCTCCTGGGTCGCTTCCAGCGATATGTCGCGACCAATAAGCTGGGAGTGGGCGACAACACGGTTCAGGCCGCCTTCCAGTTCGCGGACATTGGATGTTATTTTGTGCGCCAGAAACTCGAGCACTTTCGGTGGCACGTCGACGCCAAGCTGCTCGGCCTTGGACTGGAGAATGCCCAGCCGGAGCTCGTAGGTAGTCGCATGAATATCTGCAACCAGCCCGCAGTTCAGGCGTGAAATCAGGCGTTCTTCCATGCCCTCAAGATCAGAGGGTGATTTGTCAGCAGAAATCACAATCTGGCGACCCTGATCAACCAACGCATTAAACGTATGGAAGAATTCTTCCTGGGTTGATTCCTTGCCGCTAATGAACTGCACATCATCAATCATCAATACGTCGACCGACCGGAATTGTGATTTAAAATCGACTGTGTTCTGTTCGCGTAACGCACGCACAAACTGGTACATGAACTTTTCAGCCGACAAATACATAACGTTTCGCTGCGGCGTTAGCTGCCGGATGTGCCAGGCGATGGCATGCATCAAATGGGTTTTGCCAAGGCCAACACCGCCGTATAAAAACAGCGGGTTGAACGGGACGATTTCCGCCTCGGCCACACGCCGCGCCGCGGCGTAGGCAAACTCATTGGGCTTGCCAACCACAAACTTGTCGAACATGAAACGGGCATCAAGGGGCGCACTGATATCATCGCGCCGCACGGTTTTTTCCTTGTCAGCATCATTGACCCGGCGTTGCGGGCCGCTGTAGCTGCCGTCTGTCAGGGTTTTCTCTGGTGCGGGCTGGGCATACCGGTCCGGCTGAACATTGATATCGACTGACGCAACACTGGCATCCCGCACTGCCCACAATTCTGTCAACCTGTCCACATAATGGGCGGCGATCCAGTCACGCATGAATCTGGTAGGTACTGTTATTTTTACGGAACCAGCCTCCTGTTCCCGAACGGAGATCGGCTTGATCCAACTCTGGAAGGCTGCTTCGCCAATCTCGGCGCGGAGCTGCTCGCTAATCTCTGACCATTGCGCGTCGATCTCGCGCTCAACCCGATCACTCGTCATAAAAATTCGATCCCCGGTCACTGGTATTCATGTACCAATGCAAAATTTATTAATATTGGTCGCTCTAATGCTCGATCAACCAATTGCATGTACCAGTGTCGGGCGCTGTAACAGCGGTCACTCGACCGGAAATCTCATAGACATTGATAGTGTAAGCCCTGCCTCGAACTTTGCCATCCATTGACATTTTTGTATTGTCATTATGGTGGCGTCCTATGAATTCTCCCTGGTGAAACGTCTTCGACTTTTAGTTTGGTGGATCAACACAATCGGTTGAGAGGTGGACCCCGGTGGCGCGGCTCCCTGTCGCGTCGGAAGCAATCTTAGATGTGTCTTTCTCTCGAGGCAACGGATTCGAGTGGGTAACAGGGGGAAAAATTGCAAATAATGGGTCTTGACAGAAATTGCATTTAAAGACTCATCGCCGCTCGAAGCAGAATGCGATACAAAAAAAGCCGCGTTATGAAAAACGCGGCTTTAACGGGATCGGTTGCCCGACCCGAATTTAGTCTTGATCTAGCTGGCCAGCGCCCGGACGCGCGCCGTCAGACGGGAAACTTTCCGTGACGCCGTATTTTTCTCAATGATGCCTTTCTGCGCGCCACGCATAAGCTGCGGCTCTGCATCACGCAGCGCGGCTTTGGCTGCGTCGGCGTCACCAGCCTCAATCGCCTCTTCGACCTTGCGAATGTATGTACGCATGCGGCTGCGGCGATCGCGGTTAACCTGTGTACGGCGTTCGGTCTGACGGATCCGCTTTTTCGCCTGTAGTGAATTTGCCATGTTCTCTCGTCCTGAATTTCGTGCGGCTTTGGGCCGGAAGCGAGGTGTA
>JAJFID010000015.1 GCA_021775325.1 Rhodospirillales bacterium | reverse complement strand
GACTCATAATCTATCTCCGCTATATTCAGTTAGTAGCTTTGGTTTCAAATACTATGTTTGTATTATTGCCCATGGAATACAAACATCGGTAACTTGCGAAAAATTTTCAGATACTCAGCCTGCAAAGTTTTGGTCCCACTCTCAGGTTTCGTTGTAGTAAGCTCACCTGCAATCGAGTGGTTTTGGCACGGTATGCTGTCACTGGCATGAACATTGCCGGATACACAACTGGTTTGAAATTGCGGCAACGCTCAATACGCGGTTCCACGTCCCAGCGGATATGGATCCGGAGTTAACATTCGAAAATCCGGAGTTGATCCATTCACGACTACCAGCCAACTACCGAACTGTTATTCTTTGGCAACGTAGCATTACAGACGAAAGAGAATTCTGATGACCATTGAGCGAACAGGTCCAAAAATCGGGGTGCTGGTTCCCTACACAAACTGTAATCTGGAGCCTGACATGATGGCGCTTTGCCCCCCCAACTGCACAATGCATTTCGCACGCATGGGCGGATACGACGCCGACGAGATCCCGGGATCCACCCAGATGGCGGGTCTTGGTGCTTCGGATATTACTGAGTCGTTGCGGCTCATATCAGGCGTGCGCCCAACTGCTGTTTTGTATGGCTGTACCTCTGCAACTCTGACACATGGCGCAGAATTTGACCGCAGTCTTGCGGCAAAAATTCGACCTGCGACGAACGCAATATCTTTAACGGCCGCCGGGTCGTTGGTCGAAGGTATCAAGGCAATAGGTGCGACCAAAGTCGGTTTTGCCTCGCCTTACATTGGCGAAGTCAATGATCAGGCGGTTTCCTTTTTGATGGATGAAGGCATCACTGTGTCTCGCCAGGCCGACATCGGACGGGAACTCGGTAATTACGGGCAGGGAGAGTTGACTCCGGATGACGTGTTTGAGCTTGCGTTACTTGCCGACCATTCTGATGCCCAGGCCATTGTGCTGTCCTGCACCGATATGCGCTCGGTTGAAACAATTGAACGGATCGAAGCAGCAGTTGGCAAACCAGTCGTTACCTCCAACCAGGCAATGATTTTTGCATTGATGAAAGCGCTTGGATTACCCCGCCACAAAAACTTGCCGGGACGGCTGTTTTCTCATCTGTAGGAATTCAGCGTCGAACATGTTGTGATCAAGTGTTACAATCCAGATTCCTGACTATCATCGTGACCGCGATTTTCGCTTCGTTTTGAAGACAATGCTGGCAGTGATCTGCGACAAATTTGTTGCCAGACCTTGCATCATACGATAAGGAATTGGGATGAAGTACAGCTATATTCCAAGACGCATGGATCGTCGGGCAACAAGGTCAAATCTCGTTGCCAACTAGTTATCGCTCTGCCTTCGACTGGATCGTGACAGAGCGTTTATACTAACATTTGGAATATTACCATGGTTTCTGGGTCTTTGCGGCTTGCTGTCGATATCGGCGGCACTTTTACCGATACTGTACTGATGTCAGGTGCAGAGGACATTATTGCCTCAACCAAGACCCTGACGACTCATCAAAACCCTGCTGACGGTGCCATGGAAGGTGCTTTGCGTATTATGACGCAAACGGGCCATTCGCTAGGTCAGATGACAGGTTTCATTCACGGTACCACGTTGGTGACTAATGCGTTAATTGAGCGCCGTGGTGCAACCGTTGCAACAGTCACCACCGAAGGTTTCCGTGATATCCTGGAGATCGCGTATGAGCGGCGATATTCCCAGTATGATATTAATCTGAACAAACCAGACTTGTTGGTGCCACGAGAAAGATCATTCACAATCCGCGAAAGAATGTCCGCCAAGGGCGACGTACTGATTGATATGGAAGACGCATCACTACATGCGCTTCTTGCCGAGTTAGAAAGTTGTGAGGTGGCCGCAATTTCGGTTTGTTTGATGCACTCGTACGCCAACGCTGAACATGAACGTAGGTTGAGAGACTTTCTGGCGAATCATCGCCCGGCAATGGCGGTATCGATATCTTCCGAAGTCAGTCCTGAGGCTCGTGAATTTGACCGTCTGTGCACCACTGTTGCCAACGCTTACGTTCAGCCACTGACTGAACGTTATCTGAAACGATTCGTCGAACAATTCACAGCAGAAGGACTAACCTGCCCTATTCTAATGATGACAGCTGGTGGCGGAATGTGCACGATCCAGACAGCATCCAGATTTCCAATCCGATTGGTCGAATCCGGCCCTGCAGGTGGCGCCATCCTGGCCGCTCGCATTTCAGAGCGTGCCGGATTAGCAGAGGTTCTTTCCTTCGATGTCGGCGGCACCACGGCAAAACTTTGCCTCATTGACAATGCTCAGCCACAGAATTCCCGCCAGTTTGAGATTGCCCGCGAAGCCCGGTTTATCAAGGGTTCCGGAATGCCGGTTCGAATTCCCGTTATTGAAATGATCGAAATCGGCGCTGGCGGAGGCTCAATAGCGGATGTCGATCACCTGGGAAGGTTAACTGTAGGTCCCAAGAGTGCCGGCTCCGAGCCCGGTCCTGCGGCTTTTGGAAAAGGAGGAACAGAACCCACCGTAACAGACAGTGACATCGTGCTGGGATTTATTGTGCCCGACACTTTCGCCGAAGGAAAATTGAGTATTGATCCCGACGCCTCTCGTGCTGCTCTCCGGCGTGACATTTGCGGCAAACTTGATGTCGACGAAGTTGGTGCAGCCGATGGTATCAGCCGGATTGTTGATGAAAGCATGGCTTCCGCTGGTCGAATGCACGCCGTTGAGTCAGGCAAGGATCTGGGGACTCGTACGATGATTGCATTCGGTGGTAATGGCCCACTCCATGCAAGCCGTGTCGCTCGTTCCGCCGGCATACCCCGCATTGTGATTCCCCCTAACCCCGGCGTAGGGTCGGCTGTTGGGTTTCTATTTGCTCCGGTCAGTTTCGAAATTGTTCGCAGCCGTTACACGTTACTCGATGGTATGGACGTTCAAAACATAAATCAGTTACTGGATGATATGATCTCAGAAGCAGAGTCCGTTGTTGCCCAAGGTGCCGGAGATGCTGAAACGGTAATACGGCGCTCCGCTTTCATGCGATACAATGGGCAAGGTCACGAGATTGAAATTACTCTGCAAAACACACCTCTCGACGAAGACTCTTTTGGCCCACTCATTGATGCTTTCGAAACAGAGTATCAGAAGCAATTCTCGCGCCCTGTTCCAGGTATGCAAATAGAGATATTGAACTGGGCCGTGCGCGTCATGACCGTCGCGGATAAAACCGGAGCATCGACACCCTCAAACATTCTCAGAACAATTTCAATCGACGAGACACGGCCAATCGTATGTGACTTAGACGGTCAAACCAAGAACGCATCCTTCGTATCACGAGAGACGCTTGAAACTGGTGACCGGGTATGTGGACCGGCACTCATTACAGAGCCCCAAACGACCACCTTTGTCAGCGCTGACTTTTCCGCCCATGTTGACGAATTCAGCAATCTGGTTCTCGTTCAAGACCAGAAAGGAGTTGCATGATGTCCAACCGATCCTCAGCACGTTTGCAAGTTATGTGGAACCGTCTTCTTGCAATTGTCGAAGAGCAAGGACAGACGCTGATCCGCGCCGCATTCTCACCCATTGTAAGGGAATGTGGTGATATTTCCGCTGGTATATTCGATTTTAACGGCCGGATGATTGCACAAGCCGTTACAGGAACACCGGGTCATATTAACACAATGGCAGAAGCGGTGGTACACCTGCGGGGACGATTTCCGGTTCAAAACATGAAGCCGGGTGACGTGTATCTGACAAACGACCCATGGCTGGCTTCAGGCCATCTTAACGACTTTCTACTGATGATGCCTGCCTTCAAAGATGGAAGGGTCGTCGGCTTTTCGTCTTGTACTTCACACCTTGTCGACCTCGGCGGGTTGGGTATGGGCCCGGAGGGTTCGGACATTTACGACGAAGGTTTATTGATTCCGCCCTGTAAACTCGTCGATCAAGGCGAATTGAATTCGCTGCTGATGGACATTGTTCGTGCGAACTCCCGGGAACCGATCGCCAACGAAGGTGACATCTACGCATTGATTGCCTGTTGTGAATCCGGGGTTAGCAGGCTCCTGGATATGATGGACGAGTTCGCCCTTGATCATCTGGAGGACCTTTCCGAGTACATCATCGAAACGTCGCGAAAAGGGGCAATTGCTGCCATTTCCGAAATCCCGGCAGGTATATACAAGAATGTACTGACAATGGATGGTTATGAGAAACCGCTGGAACTTCACGCCACTCTGACGGTCACCAAAGACAATATTCACGTGGACTTTACCGGTACTTCCGGATGTTCAAACAAAGGCATAAACGTGCCTCTGAACTATGCGACAGCATACACTGTATTTGGCATACGTTGCCTCGTTGGACCGGACATTCCCAACAATTCGGGTTCGCTCGCGCCTTTCACTGTATCCGGCCCTCCTGGCTGCATTTTAAACGCGCAGCGTCCTGTGCCCGTCGCCATGCGGCATACATTGGGACAGATGACTCCCGATCTTGTTCTCGGCTGTCTTCACCAGGCAATACCCGACCGGGTTCCAGCAGAGGGTGCGTCCTGCATGTTCGACTTGCCTATGCGGCATGCCCCGGAAGTTGCCCGTGACGGAGGCCAAATGTTCGCCATTGAACCGGTTCACAATGGAGGGACTGGTGCGCGTCCTCATTCTGATGGATTGTCCGCCACGGCATTCCCATCGGGGGTATTTGGATCCCAGGTCGAAATAACGGAATCCGTTGCCCCGGTGATCATGTGGAAACGAGAGTTACGGCCCGATTCCGGCGGCGCAGGAGAGTTCCGCGGCGGACTTGGCCAACGCATTGAAATGACGTCTTCCAACAATGCACCCTTCATTGTCTTTTTGTCTCTGGAGCGCCTCAAAAACCCGCCGCTTGGTCGAGCGGGAGGGCAAGCAGGCGCGACCGGCCGCGTACGGATCAGGGGGCGTTCTGAAGAGATTCCTGGCAAGGGAGAACTGAGGGTTGAAGGCGACGATTATGTGATTTTCGAAACGCCCGGCGGCGGTGGCTTCGGTGCACCTGTAAACCGTGATCCTAATTCTCTCGCGCTCGACCTGAAGCGCGGCTTGGTTACAAAAGAGGGCGCCAGAGATTACGGAGATACGGAATGATATCACCAGTAGCTCATGTTGGCGAGATGGCCAGTTACGAACTGGCCGCCCTTCAAGATTTGGAAGCCATCTCTCTGGCACAAAATGAGAGTGCATTTCCCATGAGCCCGGCGGCTGTGACGGCGGGTCGAAGCGCATTGGAGCAATCAACGCTTTATCCGGATCCAGATTGGTCCTCCTTACGTCAGTCAATTGCGAACAACCATAAATTGGACCCAAGCGGAATCCTGTGTGGAGCAGGGTCCATGGAACTAATTGGGTGCATCATCCGCGCCTATGCCGGGCCCGGCGATACAGTTGTCGGGACAGAGTACGGATACGCATTTGTCGCAACGGCAGCCAATCAGGCGTGCGCAATCCATATCAAAGCAAAGGAGGGCAATCTGACAGTGTCGGTTGATGAAATATTATCAACAATCGACAAAACGACAAAAATTGTGTTTGTCTGCAATCCTGGAAATCCAACTGGAACGCTCATCCCGAACGAGGACATTTTGCGACTGCGGTCAACCATGCCGGACAATGTGTTGCTGGTGATTGACCAGGCATATGCAGAATTTGCGGATCACCATCAGCATCCACAAGAGGTTTTCCAGCTTGCCGCGCGCGGTGATACTGTCGTTCTCCGGACCTTCTCAAAAGCATATGGGCTCGCAGGTACACGTGTGGGGTGGGGTTACTTTCCCTCAAATATTCTGCTTGAGGCCCGAAAATTGCTCAATCCCAACAATGTCTCGATCACATCGCAGGCTATGGCGACAGCCGCAATGGATGATCAAGAGCACATGGCATCCGTTGTGACCAAAACAACAACAATTCGCGACAAGTTCACCCACGCTATACGCAACCTTGGGGTACACGTTCCTACAAGTCACACTAACTTTGCGTTACTACAGTTTGACTCGCCCCAAACCGCGCAGCGAATTGACGAAGCGCTAAAGCGTAACAAGTTAATCTTACGAAGTATGGGAGGATACGGACTCTCCAATTGTCTGCGAGCAACGATTTGCAAGCAACCGACCATGGACCGTGTTGTGGCCGTCATAAAGGGCGAACTTCAATGAAATCAGATGTTCGGCGCGAGTACGAAATCGGGGCCTCGGTCAGACGTAGTTCTTTGCAGTTGCTCTGATACTCACGCCGTTCAAGTGTTTTCTCAAACTGAGTAAGAACTCAGCAAGCCAGTTGTGATATCGAGCCACGCCATCGGGTGATGCACAATGTGTGAGTTGAATATTCCAAAACACACTACCGCACCAGGTCAATTTTTTGATCGCCTGAAATCCACAGCCTCGCGGTGAAACGGGGAAAACACCTCGATTCTCAAGGTTGTTCGCCCCGTTCACGTGATACAGGAATCAGGGTTCGCCTGCGCCGATTTCCTCTTTTCTTTTTGCCATATACTCTACAAGTTCCTCTCCAATGGCTTCGTCCATCTCAGGCTCCTGGTAATCTTGCAGCGCTTGTTGCCAAATCTCCGTGGCTCGTTGCAGTGCGTCCTTCGCGCCTGAAATTTCCCAGTTTTCATAGTTCTGCCAGTCAGACAGTATTGGCCGATAGAACGCCGTCTCATAACGTTTCATAGTGTGTTCGCTGCCGAAGAAGTGCCCTCCTGTCGGGACAGACTTGATCGCATCGAGTCCTAACTCGTCTGTGTCAAATTTCATCGGCCGAAGGAACTCGATCATGTTCTGTATAATTTCCACATCCATGACGAACTTTTCATAAGATGCCGTTAATCCACCTTCCAACCAACCCGCAGCATGGTAGACAATGTTCGCCCCCCCTAGAACGGCCCCCCATGTAGCCATCATCGTTTCATAAGCGGCCTGGAGATCCACCACATTTGACGCATTTGCGTTGGAAGTTCGGTAAGGAACATTGTACCGGCGAGCTAATTGCCCTCCAACAATATTGCCCTTTGCATTCTCAGGAGTGCCAAACGCTGGTGCGCCACTTCGCATATCCACGTTAGAAGAAAACGATCCATACATTACAGGCGCACCCGGTTGCACAAGTTGGGTCAACGTTACGCCAAAAAGGGCCTCTGCATTTTGCTGCGCCAATGCCGCTGGCAACGTGACAGGAGTCATTGCACCCATCAACGTAAATGGCGTTATTGTAATTGGCTGCCTGTGTTCTGCCATTGCGATCAGGCCGTCGCCCATTGCATCATCAAACAGTCTGGGTGAATTGACCGAAATAATTGTAATAACGCCTGGATCACCCTTCATCTCTTCGACGGATATTCCACGGGATATTGCCATCATGTTTATGCCGTCCATCGCCCGGCCACGACCAATCGCAGTACAATGAAACGTCAAATCACAGTAGCGCAAATTCGCATAGTATGTATCCAGATGCCGACGGTTGGCTGGTAGTTCGATAGGAGCGACAACCTGATTGCCGATCAAGTGTATCGCATTAAAATGATGAGCCAATTTAATGAAATTACAATAATCGGTATAGTTCCCAGACCTTCTTCCGTTGATACAATCGTGAACATTTGGTGGTCCTGCAACAAGCCCAAAATTGACATTGTTTCCGCCCATCGTTATCCGTTTCTCCGGATTTCGAGACGTCAATGTGAACTCGGGTGGAACGGTTTTGAGTGCTTCAAAAACAATACTCTCTTCAATGCGGACAATCTTCTCATCTCTGTCAATGATCGCACCGGCATCTTCAAACAGATCCAGCACATTGTCCCCCATTACGCGGATGCCCGCCTCCGAGAGGATACGCATGGATGTTTCATGCAATTTATCCATTTGTTCGGGGTTCAATAGTTCAAATGCCGGATAAGTGTTCTTGACCTGTTGCCATGGCAACTGTTCAATTCCGCCCGATGATCGATTGAGGGACTTGGTGCGTCGACCGCCACTTCTTTTTTCACGTGCCATTCATTGTTTCTCCTTAATATCCCTTTGAACTGAGATTGCTTTGCCAAAAAGCGCTGCCGACGCAATATAAAACATTACACTGAATCCGAG
>JAJFID010000140.1 GCA_021775325.1 Rhodospirillales bacterium | reverse complement strand
CAGCGGCAGGAAAATGGTCAGTGCCAGCCACACATAAGCCGGTCCGGTCAGCATCAATATGGCGACCTTGCGGCTGCGCCCCATAACAGACGCAGCCGCAGGTGCCATTTGTGGGTGCGCGACCGACAAGGGGGCGCTCTTTAGTCCAGCAGGTAGGTTTTGGTTTCCTGCCAGAGCTCAAGCATCTGTTCGCGCAAGGCGTCATCCATGGGTCCCATGAATTGAATCTTGGCGAGACGGGCGGGATCCTGAAACGCCGTACGGTTGAAGGCCGTTGCCGGTAACATGGCGTTGGCTTTGGCGTTAGCCGACGCCGGTGCGCCAACGTCCGTATCCCACTTCACGTAAAAGTCCGGATCAATCATGAAGTCGATGAAGGCCTTCGCTCCATCCGGGTTGGGTGCGCCCGTGGCAATAGACAGACCATCGAGCCAGCCAATCGCACCTTCCTTGGGGATAACGAACTCAACAGGCAGGCCAAACGCCGTTTTTGATCGCGAGGCAGAGCCGCTCCAGTACGTTGCCAGATCAAACTCATTGGCAGACATGAACTGGTTCCATTCGTCTTCCGAAGACCAGAAGGTTCTGATCTGGGGCTTCAGGGCGCGCAGTTTTTCGCGGATAACCCCAAAATCTGATGGATTGTTGATGTTCTGACCAGTGGCGATGGCGGCAAACTGGACGGCTTCCACGGCATCATCGCGCCAGCCGACACGACCGGCATTGGATGCATCCCACAGTACCTCGATGGAGTCCGGTGTGCTGGAGAAATCGCCCGTATCAATCGCAAACGAGGTTACACCCCAGACCCAGGCAACGCCATAGGTGGTGCCACCCTGAACCAGGCTGGCGTCGTTGCGCATGTTAGGGGTCAGGTCGCCAACGTTCTTCATGCCAGTCGTATCAATGGCCTGAATCAATCCTTCTTTTGTCGCCTGTGCGGTGAATGCGCTGTTAATGAGGACAACATCATAGGCACCGGGATTGGTCCTCATCTTTGTCATCATCTCTTGCTCTGAATTGAAGTAATCATGGACCACATCAACACCGGTTCTTTCGGTGAACATGGTCAGTGCCCAGGCTTCGTCAGTGCCATAGCCCTGCCAGTTCAAGACCCGGATTTCTGCGGCAAATGCGGAACCACCTGCCATGAACAGACCGGCGATAAGACTCAACGAAACAGCCAGTTTACGCAGTAGATTGCGTTTCATAACCATCCTCCTTGTGGGTTTTTATGAGTGCGATGTGCTCTTCGAGTTGCGGTGCCGCAATTCTAGGAACAAAACCCGGTCAGGGACAAGGGCTAGAGTCGGGCTTGACTCAATATTTCATATCCAAATCCAGTGGATATATGGGGCGCTGCAGTTTTCGGAAGGGAAACTGACTGTAATCCGAGCTGCACACCCCCGGTCCGGCGACCATCAGGATGTGTTTTGCGAGGTCTTCAAAACCCGCGCGGAAGTGTTGACGGGATTTTAACAACAGGTATCGCTTGGTGTGCGGGTCAATCCCGGCGTGCGTAAAGAATCCGATATCGAATGGCTCTGTGCGGTCTTCGCTGACAATAATCTCGGCCTGATCGGTTTCAAGAACGGCTGTACGCCCAATACTGAACGTCATGCCCGTCATCATCGGCGCTGTGATGGTAAAGGTGCCATCGGTCAGCGTCTTGACCCGTCCGCGCAGCACCAACGGTTCCGCCGGGATGGACAATTCCGGAGACGGTGATTTACCGCCAAGCGAAATCTCGACCTCGTTGCCTTCACCGGCCTGCCACATGAATTCCACCGCCTCGGGATCGGGCACCGGCGCGACAGCAATATCTGTCAGACCCATCTCAAGCGCTGCCTTGAGCACAGTCATATTGTCGTGGGGGCCACCGGCACCACTGTTGTCGCCATGATCTGCCAGAATAATGGGGCCATCGGTCAGCGTGCCTGCGTACGCCAGTGTTTTTTCCAGCGGTTCCGGCGTAAAGACAAAATCCGCCCGCCGTTGCCATGCCATGATCTTGAGTTCGTCGAGCAGGTCGTGGTGAGCAGTGCCATCTTTTGTGCCCATCACCGTTATGCTCAGTGCCGTCTGCGGCGCGTCCGCCAGAGGAAACCCGCCAAACACCGAAGCTGTCAGGACCTCGCCTGATGCCTCGGCCCGGATAGCCCGGTCCATAATGCTTTTCATGGGTTCCATCGCCGGGCTTTGCCGGTTCATGTGCGTCAGCATGGGCATCGATGCGGAAACAAGTTCATAACGTGTGCTATCAGCCAGAACCTGCACCAGAGCCCGAGCGGCTCTTTCGCCTGTTTCATACATATCAATGTGCGGATAGGTTCTGTATCCGGTCACCACAGTCGCGTGTTCATAAAACTCGGCTGACAGGTTTGCGTGAAAATCCAGGGCCACTGCAATGGGCGTATGGGGTGCAACCAGACGGATGCGTCTCAGCAATTCGGCTTCCGCGTCGGGATAGCGTTCGGTCGTCATGGCGCCATGCAGATCGAGCATGATCACGTCGCAACCGTCCGCGACGGCGTCACAGATCTGGTCGCTCAAGGCGTCGAAAGCGGCGTCTTCCACGGTGCCACCGGGTTCCGCCCAGGCTGCTACCGGCACCTCGATCTCCCATTCCAGTTCGCGCGCCAGATCAATAAATGCGTTCATGGCCAGATCTACGCCTTTGACCGCATTGATGGCCCGGGCACCGACGGGGGGCATGTGGAGGTCAAAAATTCTGGCAAAGTCTGTCATGCCGGTGGAACCGGGCGCGAACGTATTGGTTTCGTGCTGCATGAGCGCGATGACGCACTTCATGGCAATACTCCCTCAGGCAGCAGAATGCTGACCCGGCCAATGGCAGCGGTGTGCGTGATCCGCAACTGACGTATCCCAAATGGGTGCATCGCCCACCGAACAATTATCGCGAACAAACGGGCACCGAGGATGAAACTCGCACGCACTGGGGCGCTGGATCAAGCTGGGCGGTTCACCCTTGAGTTCGATGCGTGCTAGCTGTGCGTCCGGATCGGGCTCCGGGTTTGCGGCCAGCAACGCCAGCGTATAGGGGTGCTGGGGATTGGCGAAGATTTCATCGGTCCGCCCCTCTTCCACAAACCGGCCCAGATACATGATACCCATGCGGTCGGTAATATGCCGAACGACATTCAGATTGTGGGTGATGATGATCATGGACAATCCGAGCTTGTCCTGCAGCCCAGCCAACAGATTAAGTAGCTCGCCCTGCACGGAAACATCGAGCCCGGCTGTTGGTTCATCGGCGAGAATCAACTTGGGATCGAGTGCCAGTGCACGGGCGACACCCACACGACGGGCCTGGCCACCGGAAAGCTGGTAGGCGAACCGGCTCGCAAAGTCTGCGGGCAATCCGACCATACCCAGAAGCCGTTTTGCTTCGGCGTCAAGATCGCGGTCTTTCATGCCCTGAATTTTGTAGGGTTCGGTCAACAGCGATTTGATGGTCAGGCGTGGACTGAGGGAACCGATGGGGTCCTGAAACATCATGGAGATGTCCTTGCGGTGAGGCCGGAACTCGGACTCACGCAGCCCCCGCAATTCGGTGCCGTTGAACAGGATTGATCCTTCCTGGGCATGATGTAATCCACCAATGGCGCGGGCAATGGTTGTTTTACCCGACCCGGATTCGCCTACGATGCCATAGGTCTCACCCTGTTCAATGGTCATGGAGACGCCGGCCACTGCCTCGATATAGCTGGTCGCACCCAGTCCGAAACTGCTCAGAAACCCGCCGCCAAGTGCAAAACGGACTTTAACGTCCTTAACTTCCAGTAACGTTGTCATTGTACGGCCTCCTTCCCTGCCAGATGGCACAGAGCGTGCTGGCCTTCCTTGATTCGGGTCCATTCCGGTCGTTGCGTATGGCAGGCGTCAAACACTCGGGGACAACGTGGTGCAAACGCACACCCGGCCGGTATGTTGACCAGATCAGGAATCTCGCCCGGTATAGTGGGCAGGTTCCGGGTCTTTTCCTTGATGTGGCCGGGATCGCATTCCAGCAGGGCCTTGGTGTAGGGATGCTGTGGACTGTGGAATACTTCACGGACAGACCCCTGTTCGACCACTTCACCGGCGTACATGACCACCACTTCTTCACACAATTCGGCAATAACCCCCAGGTGGTGCGAGATGAACAGGATCGAACAGCCGATGTCGGCCTGTAGCTCTTCCAGTCGTTTGATGATCTGGACTTCCAGCGTGGCGTCGAGCGCCGTTGTTGGCTCGTCCGCAATCAACAGTTTGGGACGCGCCATCAGGGCCATGGCAATGGCGATGCGTTGACGCATGCCACCCGAGAACTCATGGGGAAACTGATTAAGGCGTGCGGCAGGGTCAGGTATACCGACCTGGGTCAGCATATCCACGGCCCGTTTGGTCTTCTGTTCCATCGTCATATCGTCTCGGTACTGAATATCCGTCATTTGTCGGCCAATGGTCAGTACCGGGTTGTGGGTTTGCATGGGATCTTGGAACACCATGGAAATATCGGTGCCGCGTAACCCCCGCATCTCGTCTTCCGACAAACCAAACAGGTCTTTTCCGTCAAATGTGATGGCACCGGATGCCAGATTCGCATTGGGCGCCAGAAGCCGGATAATCGCTGAAATCAGTGTGGATTTGCCACACCCGCTTTCACCAACCACGCCGATGATTTTACCCTTTGGTACGGATACGTTGACGTGCCGCAAGGCTTTGAGTGTGCCGCGAGGCGTGCTGTAGTGAATGGACATATCGCGGATATTGAGAATATCGTTTTCCATTACTTCTGTCCTCGCAACTTGGGATCGACAACATCACGCAACGCCTCACCAAGGAAGGTGAAACCCAGTGTTGTCAGGATGAGCGGTATACCGCCGGCAACGATGATCCACGGTGTATTCCGGATCAGCGTGTAACCATCATTCAGAATGGATCCCCAGGATGGCGTCGGTGGTTTGACACCCATGCCGAGGAAAGACAGGCCAGCTTCCAGCCCGACAACGGTGGGGATGTCCATGGCCGCGAGAACCGCCAGTGGTCCCATCACATTGGGCAGAATGTGGACACCCAGAATTCGGGCCACGGATGCCCCCAGGGATCTTTCGGCCAGAATGAATTCACTGTTGCGTAATGACAGGGTCTGGGTTCGAACCACACGGCCATAGGTCGGAATGGACGTCATCATGATCACGAAGATGACTGTTTTCAGGCTGGGACCAACCAGGGCAACAACGGCCAGTGCAAACATCACCGTGGGGAATGACCGGATGGTGTCGAAAAACAGGATGATCGCATTATCCACGGTGCGAGAGCCAAATCCGGCGATCATACCGAGCAGGATGCCGATAAACATGGCGCCGCCGATTGTGGGCAGAGCAACCTGCAATGCGACACGGCTGCCCATGAGGACTCTCGAAAACGTATCACGGCCCAATTGATCCGTGCCCATGAGATGGCTAAGGGAGGGGCCCTGCAGACGTTCCTTGATGTTCAGCGCGATCGGATCATAGGGCACGATGAAATCAGCGAACAGTGCCGCAAATACAAATGCCAGCACGATGACAAAGCCGGTACATCCCAGCGGATCACGAACCAGATGATAGATGACGTCCGCGAACTCGCCGCGGGTTTTTACGATTGCTGTATCAGTCATGATCAGTCCTTACTTCGCCTGCCGGATACGCGGATCCAGGATGGCATTGACGATGTCAGAGAGGGTTGTCGAGGCAACAAACAGGATCGTGCTGACCAGCACAGAGCCCATAACAACGGGGTAGTTACGGGTTGTGATTGAATCAATAACCAGTTTGCCAAGCCCGGGTCTGGAGAACACGATCTCGGCAAATACTGCCGCCGATAACAGGAATCCCATGCCCACACCGATGACCGTCACGGTGGGCAGGATCGCCAGTTTGAGGGCGTAACGATAGGTTATCCAGTTTTCAGGCAGGCCGAACGCCCGCGCTGTACGAACGTGACCTTCGCCCATAATTTCCAGCATGGAGGCCCGCACCAACCGGGCAATATAACCAACCCACGAAAGCCCGATGGCAAAACTGGGTAACACCAGATGCCAGATTATATCGCCGATATCGCCGGGCTCGCCGGCACCGATGGCGGGGAACCATTTCAGTTTGACGGCAAAAAGCAGTAACGAGTACAACGCGATAACAAACGCCGGTGCGGCAATGAAACTGACTGCGAGAACACCGGTGATCCGGTCGGCCAGCGAGTTCCGGCGCACAGCCGAAAAACATCCCAGGAAAATCCCCAGTGTTGCGGACCAGGCGATTGCGCTCAGGATCAGTGCCAGGGTATGGGGCAACTGTTCAAAGACAATTGTGGCAACAGGCCGGTTGGAGAAAATGTCCATACCCAGATCGCCCCGCAGCATATTGCCGAAGAAAATGAGTATTTGTTCCACCAGGGTTTTATCGAGGCCCATGCGGGCCTGCAGATCAGCAATCATTTCCGCTGTTGCACGGGGGCCAAGCATGGTCCGCGCCGGATCGCCCGGTATCAGGTGAATGATGATGAACAGCAGGGTCACAGACAGCGCCGCAATGACAAGCGCTAACCCGATCCGCTTTGTTGCGAATTTAAGCATCGCATTAAACCTCCTGGTGGCAGGAAAAAAGGCCCGGGATGACGCCGTATGGCATCATCCCGGAAGTTGCATCGTTGTTACGCCTGGGAGAAATAGCGTAGCAGAGGCAGACCGTCGGGCCGAAGCGCCGGCACGACAGAGTTGCGGTAGATAACGGGTGTGGCTTCATGGGTCAGGAACTTGTAAGCACCGGTTTCTTCCATGATGTCCTGGGCTTTCTGGTAGATGGCATCCCGCTTTGCCGGATCACCTTCTGACTGTCCGGCGACATGGAGTTTGTCGAACTCCTCGTTACAGATGCGTTCCCAGTTCCAGACACCGACCTGATCACAGGTGAACCATGAGGTCGCATAGTAGGGATCAGGTGTCATGGAATAACGATTGAGGATTAGTTCAACGTTTTGCCACTGATCACCGGCAGACTTGTCGCCCAGTGACCAGAACGTGGCACCTTCGTGCAGGCGGATTTCCAGATTCAGGCCGATCTGTGC
>JAJFID010000139.1 GCA_021775325.1 Rhodospirillales bacterium | reverse complement strand
GGTGCCAGGTATACCGCTCACAATGGAGGCGTTTCCGGCCAGAGTGCCGGTGGCGTTTGTGCCGGCAGTATCGTTGAGTGTGTTGCCGGACGAAGATGAAAAATCATAATGCCGGATCAGGTTCGTCGTATCTGTCAACGGCGCATCATAGTTCTCGGTAATCTCGCTCGCTGTGCGTTCATCGTTCCAGACCCGGACTTCTCCGATCTCTCCAACGAATGAACCGCCGGAACCGGAATTGTTTTCGCCGATATAGGCCAGTGAGCCGGATATGTTCATGTTGAACCCGGTGGTGGTGGAATCCAGCACGCCATCCACATACAGCCTGACCGTCCCGGCACCGTCGTAGGTCGCCGCCACATGATGCCAGTCGCCGTCCTGGACATCCGCGTTCGCCGACGTCATCCCGCTGTCCGTGGATTTTGTTGTGAAGTTATCGAATACCAGCCGGCCGTCAGTGGATTCCTGGCCGGCGATATTCTTGGTGTGCAGGAACAGGCTCTGGTTACTGTTGCGATCACCGATGGACAGGATGTCCATGCGCGTATCGTTGTCCGCCGCCTTGATCCAGACCTCGTAGGTAAATGCACCGTTACCGGTCGCGAGATCACCAATGGCCGTACCGTTATGCAGGACCACGTGGTCTCCGGCGGCACTCAGTTTCAGTACGTTACCCAGGTTGTTGATTATCTCGCCGCCGGTGCGCACACCGTCATTGTTGTTGCTGGTCTGGTCACGAATTTCCGTGCTGGCATTGGTATCATCGAAAAGATAGTTGGCGGCGAGCCCTGATTCGTTGCCCGCCAGTTGCTTGGTATAGTTTTCGCGAATTTCTGTCGAAGTGCGTACGTCATTCCAAATACGCAGGTCGTCCAGTTGACCGTTAAAGTACTGATCGCTCTCGTTGGTGCGGGCACCGATTTCCAGATTAAGCGTGTCGGCTCTCGGATCGCCTGTCGTCGCAACCGTTTTTACGAGAGAGCCGTCAACATAGACGGACAGGGTATTATTGGCGCTGTCAAACACACCGGCGGCGTGATGCCAGGTACCGTCTGCGTAGGTGGATGTGGTCTCGGCAAAATCAGCACCTCCACTGGTCTTGTCGAACCGTACCTCTACCTTGCCGTCAACAAGGCGCAGGTTGTAAGACTGGTGAGCTGCGCTGCTCTGACTACCATTTGCCGGCTTGATCATGATGCGCTGAACACCGGTAGTCTGAGACGTCTGAAACCAGGCTTCCAGCGTGAAGGAGCCCGTACCAAAGTTCAGGCTGGTATCATTGGCGACTGTCACATATTCGCTGGTGCCGTTCAGTTGCAGTGATCCACCCGCCACATTGACCGAGGCCTCATCGATCTTGTTCACGGTGACCGAAATCACCTCATCATGGACGACGCCATCCGCATTGGTGGATCGCAGGGTAAAGGTATCCAGGTTCGACGTACTGGCGGAATAGAACCCGGCGGGCGGCACGTAGACGTACTCGCCCGTGGTCTGGTCTATCGTTATTTTCCCGCCCTGCCCCGTGTCCGCCGTGGCCCGACCATCACTGACGGCCGAGTTGTTGCCGACCACAGAGAACGACGTACCCGTCGTCTCGAAGATGCCCGTCGCCGTTCCCCCTTCGTCCACCGTCAGTGTGGAGCCGAACACATCGGGTGCGTTGTCAACATAGGTTGCCCCAGTGATGGTACCATCATTGGCACCGGCATTGTTGACGGCGGTGGTGCCTGATCCTTCATCGAAAGTAAAGTTTGCCACCAGGCCGGTTTCAGAACTGGACAGAGGCTGGTTGTAGTTATCGAGAACCTGTTGGTCCGATCGCGCTGTATTCCAGAACCGCACATCGCCCATCTGGCCCTGGAAAGGCACGTAGACCGTTCCGGAGTCATCCGAATCATGTCCAAGCAATATCGCGTGTTCACCCAAATCTCCTGAATCTGCCGACACATCGACTGCGGCGCTGTCCAACTGACCGTTGAGATAAAGTTTTGCCGCGCCATCTCGATCTACGGACACCGCCGCGTGATACCACTGATCAGCGATCAACGTGGTCGCCCCATTGACCGTGGGTATGGTGCTGTCGGCACCGTCACTGATCTGGGTTATCAGCTTGTTGTTGTCATCCACACCAAGGAGGTAACCCTGAAAATTGGTGCTGCCCCGGTTATCAACGAGGGCCTGACGAATTCCCAGTGTGTCTATTTTAAACCACAGTTCAATGGACAAATCGCCAGTGCCGAAATCTGTTTCACCTGTGCCAGCTATGGAAACCTGTTCTGTGGTGCTGTCGAACAGCAGCGCCGTATCCGGTGAGTCAATAATCAGCGCACCATTCGTCAGCGTGCCATCTGACGCCGTGCCGAGGACGCCGAGGTTGTCCACCTTGCCACCATCGGTAAGATCATCAAAACCGTAGTAGGCCTGCAGTGTACTCGGGATGGTGCCGGAAATCTGCTGGTCGTAGTTATCCGCGATTTCTTCCGCCGTGCGGGCCGTGGACCAGATACGGACTTCGTCCACCTGACCATTGAGGTAACGATTGGTGTTGCCGGAGTTTTCCAAGCGACCGATCAGCAAGGCGTCAGTAGATGTCTTGAAGCTGGCCGTGGCGGCCTTGCTGGCATCCAAAACACCATCCACGTAGATCTTCATGGTCGTGCCGTCATAGGTGGCCGCAATGTGATGCCACTGTCCGTCATCAACAACTGTCGTTCCGTTGACGTAATCGGGCCCGCCACCGCCACCACCAAACTCAACGGTACCGATTTTTTGAGTAGTGTTGTTGCGATCTGGGCCAAATACATTAAGCAGATAATCGAAGTCACCCTTGGAAACGATTGCCTGATCAGATGCCTCGCTACTGGTGGTAGCCTTGCGGGTCACATTGACCCAGGCTTCGATGGTGATGGCGTTGGTCAATTGCAGGGTAGCGTTATTGGCGACCACCACGTGGTCATTGGTACCATCCAGTTGCAGGGTGGATTGATGCACATTGGCAACGTCCACATCGTTGACGGTTACCGTAACGGTTTCAGTCTCGGCGGCAGGCGAGCCAAGGCTGCCTGTGGCTGTCAGGTCAAATGTGAAACTACCCGTGTAGTTGGCGGCTGGTGTGTAGGTCCACGCGCCGGTATCGGAGTCGATAGCGACTGTGCCCTTGGCCGCATCCGAAAAGTTGGTGGAGAACGTCATGGTTCCGGCGATATCGTTGGCGACCATGATGCCGCTGGCGGCAACACCTGCCTCGGTTTCCACTGTGTTTCCCAGAACAACCGGGCCCTCAATGGGTGCCGTCGAACCGACTTTTGTAGCACCTGTGATCGTTCCGCTGTGACTGTTGTCAGACTGATCCGTCACCGCCGTGGTCGAGGCTTCATCAAATGTGTAGTAAGCCGTCAGGTTATCCTCGTCACCGTTCAGCGGTGTCTGGAATCCGGCCTTGATTTCATCGGCGGTTCTGGCGTCTTTCCAGATACGCACATCTGCGATCTCGCCGTTCATGTTCTGACCGGCAAAGGGGCTGGAGCCGATGGTTACGGCACCTGACGTAATGTTGAAGGATGACGTGCCCGTACCGTCCAGTTCGCCATCCACATAGACACGGACCGTACCCCCGGAATGCGTGGCCGCCACATGGTGCCACTGACCGTCATTGATCGTGGTCGACCCTGCAATACCCGTCGATGCCGGGTTATGCAGCGCGATTTTACCGCCTGTCACGAAGAACAGCCCGGCCGTAGTGCCGGAGTTGCCGCCCGAGGAAAAAATGTAGTGATTGCCCGTGGACGTACTGGGCATCTTGATCCAGGCTTCGTAGGTGAATTCGCCCGTGCCTGTATGAAAGTCTGACGTGGAGGACGTGATGTTCACGTGGTTGGTGCCGCCCGCGAAGGAGAGCGCGTTGCCGCTGCTGGCAGACGTCCGTGCGCCGTTGCTCAGGACACCGTCATTGTGGTTGGACGTCTGGTCAGTGATTGTCGTATCCGCAGTACTGTCATCAAACCGGTAGTAGGCCTGAAGGTTGACCTCACTACCGGTCAATTGCTGATCGTAGTTTTCGCGAATCTGTTCCGCTGTTCTGGCTGTATTCCATATCCGCACGTCATCAAGCTGACCTCCCAGGGTCTGACTGCTGACGCCTGGGAACCCACCAATCTGAAGATCCTTGGTGCCCTGCAGGGGATTGGCGGTGATGCCGGTTGTCACACCAGCCAAGTCGCCGTCAATGTAAACCGAAAGCGTATTCGCCGCGTTATCGAACACCCCGGCCACGTGATGCCATGCCCCGTCGTTGATTGTCTCCGTGCTTTCCGCCTGCTGGCCGCCTTCGCTGCTGGAACCATCAAAACGAACGTGGGCCTTGCCGTCGCTGATGGCCAGACTGTAGGACTGCGCGCCCGTACCCGCTTCTTTGATGAGGATGCGCTGGTATTGGCCCGTATCGGTTGTCTTGACCCAGCTTTCCAGCGTGAACGAGCCACCTTCACCGAAGTTCAGAGAACTGGAATTTGCCACGACAACCACATCGTCAGTTCCGTCCAGCGCCAACACATTGCCCGCCACATTGACCGAGTCATCAGCCACGGCGGCAACAGTGACGGTGATAGTTTCGTCAATCTGGTTGGAATCACCATCCTTGCCACGAAGCGTAAAGGTGTCCGTGCCGTTAAATCCCTGTTTCGGAACATAGGTCCAGGTACCCGTTGTCGCATCAATGAGCGCCGTTCCGTTGTTCGCTGCCGTGCTGACGGTGAAGCTGTTGCCGCCCGCGATCTCGAACATGCCGCCAGTAAATCCGTCCTCATTCATTGTGGCGGTTGTGCCAAACACATCTGGCGCATTATCAACGAAGGATGCACCAGTGATGGTGCCGTTGATGGTCCCTGCGCTGTTGACGGCGGAGGTGCCCGACCCTTCATCAAATGAATAATGGGCGACCAGACCTGATTCCGAGTTGCTTAGCGGCTGGTTATAATTGTCGGAAATCTCCTGATCCGTGCGGGCCTTATTCCAGAACCGTACGTCACCCATTTGGCCAACAAACTGGGTCAAGCTCGTCCCTGAATCCGAAGATTCCCTGCCGATCTGAATTTCGTGCTGACCAAGCGTCCCCGACTCTCCCGTAACATCAAGTGGTGCCGCGTCCAGCACCCCGTCCAAGTACAGTTTTGCAACACCGTCACGATCAACTGTGACCGCCGCATGATACCAATGATCAGCAACAAGCGTCGTATCGCCCGCCACGGCGGCGACAGTAGCATCATCACCATCACTCATTCTGAAGCGAAGTTTGCCACTGCCCAGAATTGCCAGCGCGTAGCCTTCAAAATTGGTGGCACCGCGATTATCGATCAGGGCTTGCCCCGGGCTTCCAATCGCGTCCGCCTTGAACCATGTTTCCAAGGTGAAGTCACCGGTCGCAAAGTCCATGGCCCCCGTTCCGGCGACAGCCACATGGTCGCCAGAATTGGTGAACTGCAGCGCCGTATCTGGCGTATTGACGACTGACGCACCGCTGAGGACAGTGCCGCCGTTCGCGCTGCCCGCCGTTCCCAGATTGGTGGTGGTATCAAAATGCCAGTACCCCTTCAGGTCCGTCACGCCGTCCGGATTGGGTATGGGCTTGTTCATATTGTCAGTGATCTGGTCCAGGGTGCGGGCGGTGTTCCACACGCGGACTTCCTGCACGGCACCATCCAGGAAAGCATCGGCGGACCAGTTGCTTCGGCCGATAAATGACGACCCACGGTCCAGACTGGCAGCAGAACTCAGATCAGACGTGTTCCCGGTCACGGTCTGCAGGACACCGTCAAAGTAAACGGCACTTGTACCGTTACCATTGTTCACCGCCGCCACATGGACCCATTCGTTTAGCGATATCTGCTCCGTCGTTATGACACTGGTAGCGACGTTGCCGACGTAGTTCTGAAACGTGATCTTGCCGGTCGTTCCTTCCAGGGCGAGAATGATGTTGTCGTCGGCTTCGCCCTGACCAAGGTCGAGAATTCGGGCAAATGATGTGCTGTTGCTGTCCAGTTTCACCCAGGCTTCCACCGTGTACGCGCCGCTGATCCCGGTGACGTTGCCCACATTGATGTGATCGTCAACACCATCCAGTTGTAGCGACGTGCTGAGAACGTTGCTGTCGCTGCCCGCTTCATCGTCAAACCGCAGATAGGTTACTAGGTTCGCTTCGCTGGACGGTGATGCGATCTGCTTGCTGGCGTTGGTCTTGATCTCATCGGCTGTGCGCACGGTCTTCCAGACCCGGACCTCGTCCATTTGAACGTCCGCATCGAAATTACCCGCATCGTGGCCCACGTCCACGCGCTGGCCCACATTGTCCAGTGTAAACCCGGATACGGCCTGTGATTTCACCAGATCACCGTCAATGTACGCCTTGACCGTGGTACCGTCATAGGTCAGCGCCACATGATACCAGGTGTTCGCCGTCACACTGACACCGGTATCAACGACGGTGCTGCCGGACCCGTCCCCCATGAAAAACGTGAAGGTGTCGCCGGTCTTTTTCTCAAACACGATGCGATTGAAATCCGTGCCCGTATCCCACAGGGCCAGGAAGTTCTGATGGTTATCCAAATCATTGAAGTTGACCCAGGTCTCCATGCTTATCTGATTGGTAAAGGTGCCCGCTGCAACGCCCGAACTGATGAAATCATTGACGCCATCAAGCTGAACCACCGTGTCATGTACATTGACCAGATCGACATCTGATACCGTCACCGAGATAGTCTCGGTTTCTGCTGCGGGTGATCCCAGACTGCCCGTAGCGGTCAGATCAAAGGTGAAGCTGCCCGAATATCCGGCGGTTGGTGTATAGGTCCACTCACCCGTATCTGAATCAATAGCAACGGTGCCCTTGGCCGCATCCGAGAAACTGGTGGAAAACGAAATGGTCCCGGCAATATCGTTGGCGACCATAATCCCGCTGGCCGGTGAACCCACGGTCGTTTCCACCTCGTTGCCCAGTATCAACGGTCCTTCGATGGGTGCGGTGGAGTTGACCTTGGTTGCACCTGTAATGGTGCCGTTGTTCGTATTGTCTGAATGATCCGTGACCGCCGTGGTGGATGTTTCATCAAACGTGTACCAGGCGGCCAGATCGGTCTCGTCACCGGTCAGGGTATGTTGATAATTCGCCTTGATTTCATCCGACGTGCGGTCATCTTTCCAGATGCGCACGTCGGCGATTTCACCGACAAATGCTGCATCTGATGTGATGTTCTGACCAACAAACCCGGTTCCGGTGGAAATGTTGACGTTGTATCCCGTACCCGTACCATCGGCCTCCCCATCAACAAAGAGTTTGGCATTCCCGGCACTATCGACAGTCACGGCCACATGATGCCAGGCCCCATCCGCAACTGTTGTTGTTGACGTAATGGCCGCTTTACCAGTGACGCTGAACGCCAGTTTGGCGTTCGCCACGGAGAAAAATGTACCCTGCCCTGATGTGGTATTGCCAAGAGAAGCGACCTGAAGCGTGCCCGTCGTGGTCGAGGTTTTGACCCAAGCCTCGTAGGTCAACGCGTTCCCGAGTGCCAGCCCGGTTCCGTCGATGGTTCCCAGACTGACCTGATCATTGCCATCGAAGCTGAGCGCCTGACCCGTGGTCTTGGTCGTGTGACCGTCGCCCTGAATGTCACCGTGGTACTTGTTGCTGGTCTGATCGGTGACCGTCCGCCCGGCAGCGGCGTCATCGAAGCGGTAATAGGCCTGAAGGTTGGCTTCGGAACCGGTGAGCTGCTGATCATAGTTGTCACGAATTTCCTCAGCGGTCCGCACATCGGTCCAGATACGCACATCATCCATTTTGCCGTCAAAAGGTAACTGTATTGTGCCGCCTTCCACCCACGCGCCCAGAGTCGTCGATGTCGCGATGGTCTGATCGGCAACCGTGAAGTTACCGGTCGTTACGCTGTCCAGTTCGCCATCGATGTAAATCCGCGCATCCGTTGCATCAAATGAAACAGCCACATGATGCCACTCACCGACCTCAATTAGTCCGACACTGGTTGCCGCATTAGGAAGTCCGTCGCCTTCATTGAAATAGATGCGACCGGCATCACCCGCGCTCGGATTATTCGAAACACTACGTGACCCGATAGAGAACACAGGTGCCGCATCACCGTTTGAATTGTGCTGCGCAACGATGGTTTCGCCCGTATTGGAATCCAGGAATACCCAGGCCTCCAAGGTACCACCGGAAGTCAGCCCTTCCATGGCGGCCTGGGGAACTTCCACATACTGGTCAGTGCCGTTAAGAACGAGGGCATTGCCCGACACGTCGACGGAATCATGGGTCTCAGAGGCAACAGTGACCGTGATGGTCTCCGTATCCGTGATGCCGCCACCCGTGGACGTCAGACTGAACGTATCCGTGCCGTGGAAGTTGGTCGCCGGTGTATAGGTATAGGCGCCACTGACCTGATCCACCGTTACCGCGCCGCCATTAGTTGTCGTGAATGTCACCCGCCCGTCTGCATCCGCCGAACCGGCACCGGAAACCGAGAAAGAGACGCCGTCGTTGGTCAACGGC
>JAJFID010000138.1 GCA_021775325.1 Rhodospirillales bacterium | reverse complement strand
GTCATCACCCACACATGAGGATGACGCTCAAGCACGTCGGCCAACGCCTTCAGGTCGGCTTCAGTGTAGGCAGATCCCGTGGGATTGGATGGCGAGTTCATCATCAGCCACTTGGTACGCGGGGTAATGGCAGCTTCCAGTTCATCAGCCGTCATCTTGAATTTGTTCTCGGCGGCACATTTCACCACAACCGGTTCACCACCACACAACAACGTCATATCCGGATAGGACACCCAGTAAGGTGCCGGGATGATGACTTCATCCCCTTCGTTCAACGTTGCCATTAGGGCATTGAAGATATTCTGCTTACCGCCACACGAGACCTGAATTTGATCAATAGTATAGGTGAGATTGTTCTCACGCTGGAACTTGGCGACGATAGCTTCACGCAACTCAGGTGTCCCAGGTGGGGCCGTATAGCGTGTCTCACCCCGATCAAGCGCGGCCTTGGCGGCCTCAATAATATGTGCCGGGGTATCAAAATCAGGCTCACCCGCCCCCAGTCCGATCACGTCCATACCCGCCGCCTTCAACTCGCGGGCCTTGGTGGAAACAGCAACAGTCGGACTCGGCTTCACACGTGAGAGACGGTCGGCAAGAAAAGACATTTGGGCACCTGTTTTGGAATGATGAACCAGAATATACACAGAGGTTTGGCTTAGTCGTGACCACCTCTCCCCAGAGTGCAGCCTACGCTCGCACCTGCATCTGTTCAACCCGGAACCCATCCGGCGTGGACATTTTTCAGGTATTGTGCCATGTCCCGCGCGAGGTGATAATTCTCAAAATACTTGTGCAGTATCGTGATCAGGGAGAGATAATGAAAGTCTACATCAGCGCTGACATTGAGGGGACGTGTGGCATCACGCACTGGGACGAGGCGGAGAAGCGCAAACCGGGGTACGATCTATACGCCGAGGCGATGACGCAGGAGGTCATTGCCGCCTGTGAAGGTGCGTTGAATGCGGGGGCCGAGCACATCGTGGTCAAGGACGCCCACTGGACGGCACGGAATATTCTGGCTGAAAAACTGCCACACGATGTACACCTGATCCGCGGTTGGAGCGGCCATCCCTGGGCCATGATTCAGGAAATCGATGAGACCTTCGATGCCCTTATCATGACTGGATACCACTCGGGGGCCGGGACCGGCGGGCATCCGCTGGCCCATACCATGACGCTTGTTCCCCACGAAATCCGTATCAACGGCGCGATAACATCCGAATTCATGATCAACCGCATGGCAGCGGCGACCATCGGTGTACCCACGGTCTTTATATCGGGCGACAAGGCATTGTGTGACAGTGCCAGGGCGCTGGACCCGACGATCCATACCTTTGCCACCATGGAAGGCATTGGTGGTTCAACCGTGGCCCCGCACCCCAACGTGGCCCGCAGTGGTATTCGCGATGGCATCTGCGCCGCCCTGCAGGATTCAAGTGCACTGAAGGCACCGGACGTTCCGGACACCTTTCACATGGAAATCCTGTGCACAAAACAGGAGGACGCCTTCAACGGCGGTTTCTATCCAGGGGCGGAACAGATCGGGCCACACACCGTGAGTTTCCAGACCGATGATTTCTTCGAAATCACCCGCGCCCTCAAGTTTATCGTTAAGAGTTAGTTTTGCCCGTTGGTGGCGCATCTGGTTTCTTGAGAACCTCGATCACCCCGGCACCCACAATCAACGCGGTTCCCGATATCTCGCGCAGACCAAACGGCTCATCAGTCAGGAAAGCCGCCGAGCCAATGCCGGCAATGGCCTCCGTCATGAACAGGATGCCCACCCGTGCCGGACTCAGTACCGTCGTCGGCCAGATCGTCATCCACGTGGCCGGCAACAGGAACAGCCCCACGCCGACAATCCAGATCCAACCCTGTTTTAGAGCCGTTACACTGGGCAACGCATTTTCGAGACCCAGCGGTAACAGGGCAAGAATTGTGCCGACCAGGAATGCGCCAGTGATGAAGGCAAAGGTCTTTTCGAACAGCAGGGTGGCTCCACCCTGAAACAGGCGGACGGAGCCAAGCGACCAGCACAGACCCGACGCCAGCGCAAACCAGTCTCCTGTCTGGCGCGGCCAGGGCAGGGATGCGCCGTCACCCAGGACCACAGCCAGCCCACCGATTCCCAGAATCAGCGCCGCTACCCGGTTGATGTTCAGGCGCTCGCCCAGGAACATCAGTCCCAGCAACGTGCTCCAGATAGGTGTCATGTAGAATAGCAGGAGTGCGCGGACGACGTCTGTCATATTGAAACTGACCGCATAAAAAGCGAACGCCGCGCCTGTGAGGGTGCCCGTCAACAGCAATTCCGGTCCCGAAGACCAGATGTTTCGCCAACGCATGATCGCCACTGGCAGAAAAATCAGTGCCACGCTGGCAAACAGAACCGGCCCGGTCCACAACGCCGTCACGCCCGCTTCCTCAACGGCGCGAACAGGTATCCAGAACAATCCCCACAGAGCTGAACTGAACACGATGCCCAGGCTGGGCAGCAGGTCTTTTCGTGATGGCTGTTTGGTGCTCATACGCACCCTTACACAGGAGACGGCAGCATCCGTCAATCAGCAATTACCAGAACCGTAGCTGTGCATCCGTCAGACGGTCATAACCGTCTTCTGTAACCACAATGGTTTCCTCGAAATCGCCAAGAAACCCGTCCTGCTGAATTGTCCGTTCGAAGTTCAAAACCATACCTGGCGCCAATACAGTTGTGTCGCCCGGCGCCAGCCACGGGCTGTCCCAACCCAGCCCGATACCGTGTCCGAGGCCAGAAAACACACCCTTGACCTCGAACCCCAGTTCTTCCTGTTTACCTAGTCCGGCGCGTGCCAGTTGTTCGGCTGTGGCCCCGACCTGAACGGCCTCAATGCCCGCTTCCACACTGGCAATGGCGGCCTCGAACAGGTCGATCTGCCGGTTTGTGGCGGGTCCAATGGCCTTGGAGCGTGAAACGTCGAAATAGTATCCGTTCAGCACTCCGGAAATTCCCAGACGCAGCCAGTGACCTTGCTGTAAAGGCTCGGAAGATCCCCATGTGGGAAAGTTGGATTTGACCAATACCGGATCATCACCGCCGCGCCCCGACGCCATGAACGAGTTGTAAAGCACGCCACCTGCCGCATTCAGCACCTGTTGACCGGCAGCAACCACATCGCCGTGTGTGGCTCCGGGCCGGGCGGCGGCCATCATGGCCTCGATGGTGCGTGATCCCACCTTGGCAGACTGATCCAGCAGAGTGATTTCGCTCACACTTTTGACGGCGCGCAGCGTCGCCAGAATATCCCCGGCACTGTCCCACCGCACATCTGGTAAAGCCCGTTCAATGCTCTTGAAGGTATCAACCGGTAGTACGTCACCGCCCACCAGACCCACTGTTCCACCGGACAGCCCTGCCCCGTTCAACGCATCGACGACGCTTTCCAGCACAAGGTCTGTATACACAATACCGTCAGGTGGCATGGCAATGGTCCCGTCATTGGGGACATCCGAGATCAAAATCGCATCACCCTTCGCCGGCAACACCACAAAGGCATGGGCTCGCGCGGTCCAGTTTCCCACCAGATCAGGGATGTAAGGAAACGGTGAGTAAAAATTGCTCAGATAAAGCACATCACCATACCGGTCCAGCGTACCACCACCCCGCGCGCACACCAGCAGGCCATCCAGTCCGCGCGCCTCAGCCAAGGCCCGCGCCCGCTCACGCCGTTCAGCAAACTCGTCTGTCGGAATAGCAGTGACCATGGGAACTCCTGATGGCTGCAATCTTTTGGACCGTATCCGAGTAAACGGTACAATCGCAGACGAAACAATGCTTAAGACACAGTCAATAACATTGACTGGCTATGTTTGGGTATCGTGATAGCCTCCTAAACAACCTTCATCATTCAATTTCAGAAACAGCCTGTCGGTGGCGCGCGAATATAACAATGGTGTATGTGTTCCTGCACCCCTATATTTTCACACATAACGTAAGGGTGATTTAGGGATGGTACGTTTAATTTTTTCCATGAGTATTGCTCTGATGCTCGTTGGTTGTGCGGCGGCAAACCAGAATATAGACGTGGATGCAGCGCTTTCCGATGAACTTGCGACCAAATTTGTGAGTGGAAAACTTGATCTCGACTGTGACACATCGTGTTCTGGACGGTGGGGTGCTTCCAGGCGGCAAGCCCTGAAACTTTACTGGGCGAAAGACTGGAAGGGCCTGTCAAAACTGGTGATTACCGTGGGTTTTGACGTAAATCTCGCTTGGTATTATATGGGCGTGTCAGCCCAGGAACTTGGATTAAACGCCGCTGCCAAAAAGTACTACGAAAAGACTATTGCCATATCAAATGGTGTTGATGACGGCCTGCAGTGTGACTTTGTTTTCAATAATTGTGATGGCTTTAACCTCCCCCATGACGCAATGGTGCGCCTGGATTCGCTTTAGTCCTGAATTGCCTTAATGCCAATGAAAGCACCAATTCTATTTCTTCAAATCCTGATTTGCTTGGGTGTGATACTCAGTCAGTCGGCAAAGGCTGCGAGTTTTGAAGACTCACTGACACTCGCCATTGAGAACGAAAACCTTCGGGAACAGGTTGTTTCGCTCGAGCGCACCATTGATGAACTCAAGCGTAAGGCCGAAGAGTTTGCCCGTAGTATCGAAGAACTCGAAAGCAACGTCACAGTACTCGAAAACAGCGTTGAAGAAAAAAATGAGCGGATTAGATCACTGAACAGTAATCTTGAAACACGTCAGGATAACCTGGACGCAAGCGGCGCCGACCTTGAAGAAATGCGGAGAGAACTGACAGAGTTGCAAGAAAGGTTCAAATCCATAAAGGCTGAGAACGCGCGCAAAATTCGTAAGCTACAATCGATTATTGCAGAAAAATCCGATCAACTGGAGTCACTTGGTACAGAATCTTCGTTGATGCAGGAAAAGTATCTGGAAACTGTACGACAGAATGAAGAACTTCAGCAAAACGTCCTTGAACAACAGGCCCGCATCTCGGAACTGGAATCCATCATTCAGTCCCTGAATCAAGAAACAGAATCGGCCCCGCAGTAATCGGCATCTCTCAGATTTGCTGCGTCCCAACCCAATTCTGACCCTGTATCATTTTGAGCTATTTTGGGTCTTTTGATCACTGGGTCAGCGGACTATATAGAGACCATGGTAAACCCGGAAATTTTTACACCGCCGCCACGGCCCGCCATTGAAGGTGGCGATGCCCTGCACCTTGTTTCACCGTTTGATCCAGCAGGAGACCAGCCCAAGGCGATTGCCGAACTGACTGCCGCTATTCAGGAAGGTGAGCGTGATCAGGTGCTGCTGGGTGTGACGGGCTCAGGCAAGACCTACACCATTGCCCATGTCATCCAGAACATTCAGCGACCAACACTGGTGCTGGCACCTAACAAGACCCTGGCCGCCCAGTTGTATGGCGAGATGAAGGAGTTCTTCCCGGAGAACGCCGTGGAGTACTTCGTTTCCTACTATGACTATTACCAGCCCGAGGCCTATGTGCCGCGATCAGACACCTACATCGAAAAAGATGCCTCCGTGAACGAACAGATTGACCGCATGCGTCACTCGGCAACACGGGCGCTGCTGGAGCGCAACGATGTGGTTCTGGTGGCGTCTGTCTCATGCATCTACGGCATCGGCGCGGTGGAGACCTATTCGGAACTGATATCGCGTATTCGTGTGGGCGACAGCGTGGAACAGCGTGAACTGCTGCAACGGTTTGTGGAGTTGCGTTACACTCGCAATGACGCGGCATTTTACCGGGGCACATTCCGCGTGCGAGGCGACGTGATCGAGGTTTTCCCGTCTCATATGGAAGACCGCGCCTGGCGTCTGTCGCTGTTTGGTGACGAGGTCGAGGCCATGTGGGAAATCGACCCGCTTACAGGTGAAAAACTGGCCGAGATCGAGGACTTCGTGCTCTATCCCAACAGTCACTATGTAACCGCCCGCCCGACCCTGTTACAGGCTATCCCCCAGATTAAGGCGGAGATGAAAGACCGGGTCTCGGAATTGACCGAGCAGGGCAAGTTGCTGGAAGCCCAGCGCCTGCAGGAGCGCACCACGTTTGATCTGGAAATGATGGAAACCACCGGGCATTGCGCGGGCATCGAGAATTACTCCCGTTATCTGACGGGACGCAATCCGGGCGACCCGCCACCGACCCTGTTTGAATACCTGCCCGACAATGCACTGGTGGTGGTAGACGAAAGCCATGTGGCAATCCCCCAGATCGGTGGCATGTACAAGGGAGACTTTAATCGCAAAAGCACACTGGCGGACTTCGGATTTCGCCTGCCAAGTTGCGTGGACAACCGCCCGCTCAAGTTCGACGAATGGGACCGCATGCGGCCGCAAAGCATATATGTTTCGGCCACCCCCGGTCCTTGGGAGCTGGAGCGTACCGGCGGTGTGTTCACGGAACAGGTCGTGCGTCCCACCGGGCTGATCGATCCGGAATGCATCATCCGGCCCGTGGAAACACAGGTAGATGACCTGCTGGGCGAAGTTCGGCAGGTTGCTGCCAACGGTTTCCGCACGCTGGTCACGACACTGACCAAAAAAATGTCCGAAGATCTGACCGAATACCTGCATGAACACGGGGTTCGTGTGCGTTACATGCATTCGGACATCGAAACACTGGAGCGCATCGAGATTATTCGTGATTTGCGGTTGGGAGCGTTTGACGTGCTGGTGGGCATCAATCTGTTGCGCGAAGGTCTGGATATTCCGGAATGTGCGTTAGTGGCCATTCTGGATGCAGACAAGGAAGGTTTTCTGCGCTCGAAAACCTCACTGGTGCAGACTATTGGCCGCGCGGCCAGAAACGTAGAAGGCCGCGTCATTCTCTACGCCGACCGCATGACCGGATCGCTGGAATACGCAATCGGTGAAACCAATCGCCGCCGGGAGAAACAGGAAGCCTATAACAGGGAACACGGCATCACCCCGGAAAGCATCAAGAAAGGCATCTCGGACGTATTACAGAGCGTCTACGAGCAGGACTACGTTACCGTGGATACAGGTGTTTCCGGTGACGTGGAACTGGTCGGCCATAACCTGAAAGGCCATCTGCAGGACCTGGATAAACGCATGCAGGAAGCCGCCGCCAATCTGGAATTCGAGGAAGCCGCCCGGCTGCGCGACGAAATCAGACGTCTGGAAGCCCACGAACTGGGCCTCGACCGCCCCGGCATTGCGCCCCGCGCCGCCGGCGAAGCCTGGAAACATTCAAAACGCGACCGTAAAAAAAGCAAACGACGCTAGGGGCCAAAATTATCAATCAGGGAGAACACAATATGTCAGATGTAAAACTGTTCCGCCGGGAAGATCAGGACTTCAGCTATACGCCCGAGGATAACTGCAGCATTCATGCCTTCGTCAATTCTGGCATCAGTGACGGCATGGGCGGTGGTTTTGGCGTGTTTGGTGCGGGCACGAACATGGAATGGACCGTTACCTATGACGAGTTCCTGTTCGTTCATTCGGGCCGGTTCCAGTTGAAGATCGGTGATGAAATCTATGATGCGGGTCCGGGTGATACCCTGTGGATTCCCAAGGGCACCGCGCTTTCTTACGTCGCGGAAGAAGACGTGTGGTTCTTTTTTGCCGTTAACCCGGCCTGTAATTCACCGTCCGCGTCTGTGCCCAACGTCTTTCCGGACGCGCCACCACGACCGGCCTGACATCCGTAATCAACTACAGGTTTTGTGATTTGCCCGGCAGATTGTAATCTTCCGGTACGCGAGTTTGTATGCCAACCGTACGGGTCTGAAACACAGGCCTGGAGCTATTCTCGAAGCAATTCATGGAGCCTGTCAGCAACAATGGCGTTGCCTGCTTCGTTCAGTAAGAAATGGTTGGCATAGACGGCCTCATCCACATTCCTGAATACGTCGCCCATGAAAAACACGTTGTTGTGCTGTCGCCCGCGCAGGAACTCGCTACTGACCGAGTACAGTGTCTGGAAAATCTCGCGGGCACCTGATGTGACACCTTTCTTACTGATCCTTGAAATTTCTTCTTCGGTCAGGTTTTTCTGACCATTCAGGGCATTGGGTTGCCAGACACACAATGCCTTAAACCCGTATTCGTGGCCGATCGCCCTTACCTGTCGACAGTTCTCAAGCCAGTAAGTGACAACTCTGATGGCATTGTCCTTCGCCTTGGCCCGATTCTCTGTGTCCCACTCTTCCTTGAAATCACGTATGTCACCACGGGAATCGCCGAATTCCAGATAGTTGATCAGCAACTGCCAGTTTGATTGTCGAAAGGCCTCAATCAGAAATCCGAAAACACCATGGTTTGCCAGTTCCTGTTGCCGATAGAACGCGTCACGCATGTTGCGAACGTCTCTCGGTACGGCAGGTGAATAAACGCCCGCAAATCCATCACTGAAACCATCGTAGAAAATCACAACATCCGGCCTGTCGCCTTTTGCCAGTCGCTCGAGTAGCGCGTTGGTCTCCTGAACTGAAACGTAAATCTTCTCACCTAGATTATGAACGTCGAAGTCCCGACCCAGTTTCGCCTGAAGCAGGGAAGGAATGGTGTTTGCATCGGTTACGCCGGCACCCCAGACAGTCGAGCCGCCAAACATGAAGACTTTTGTCGCACCTTCGACAGGATCCTTTACCGTTTTTCGTCTGCCAGTGTCGTCAATGTTGACGTTGTCACTGATCCGTTCAGATCGTCGCCAGTAAACCCACGGGTAAAATTCTTTCGCCGCAACGGAACGTTCAAACGACAAAAGATCAGCGACAGGAAGTCCGAGATACGACCGTTTGGCGATCATTGCCAGATTGATCGCCCAATGACCAACAAACAACACCACGACAACGAGCACTATTGCCCTCGACGCATAAGAAAACAGTCGTGACAGCATTAGCATCATTCCGTGATTTTAGTCATTGATTTACAACGCACCAGATACTCACGATGGTCGATGCAGGATCATACGATTTTTTTCGTCGCGAGGGTCTGGAGCATCATCAGGTTACTGAATAGCGGTTGAAACACTAAACCCAGAACCGGCAACTTTACCAGAACATCAATCAGGCGACGAACCATAAGGCTGCCATCACGGTCATAATCCTGCCAATCATGTTCTGCGAGCAATCTTTCCCTGGTAAAGTCTCTGTAACTCCCGAAATACTTCACCAACATCTTGCGATGATAGATGGGTGAACGGAGTTTGACGTACCATCCACAAAACTGTTCAGCGTAGATGCGCCCGGCAGGCATAAGATTCTTTTTTTGCTGAATGGATTTCAGAACACCGAAAGCAAGCGGTCTCAGGAACGGTGGGAACCAGTGGGCGCACCAAAGCCGGGAATGCGAGTCATAAGGCGTAATGGAATGTGGAACTTCATGGAATGCGCTACCACCATC
>JAJFID010000137.1 GCA_021775325.1 Rhodospirillales bacterium | reverse complement strand
GTCGTCCGTTGATTCATCGCGCACATCGGCCAGGAATGGCAATTTTCGAAGTTCCATTAACTCGGCAATTTTCTCGATCAGTCGTGCCTTTTGGACCTGATAGGGAATTTCAGTCACCACAATCTGGTACTGCCCCCGGCCCATATCCTCGGTTTCCCATCGCGCCCGCAGACGGAAACTGCCACGACCCTTGCTGTAGGATTCGACAATGGACTCACGTGGCTCTACCAGAACACCGCCTGTCGGGAAATCCGGCCCCGGAATGAGCTCAACAAGTTTATCGAACGTGGCGCCCGGAAACTTGATCAGGTGCAGTAAGCCGTCGCACAGCTCAACGATGTTATGGGGCGGAATACTGGTCGCCATGCCAACCGCGATGCCTGCGGCACCATTTGCCAGCAAATTTGGAAAACTGGCAGGTAACACAGTGGGCTCAGCGTCTTCTCCATCATAGGTTTCGCGAAAGTCAACGGCGTCCTCGTCGATGCCATCGAGCAACTCCCAAGCAATTTCTGTCATACGGGCTTCGGTGTACCGCATGGCAGCTGCATTATCGCCGTCGATGTTGCCAAAGTTACCTTGTCCGTCAACCAGTGGATACCGGACAGAAAACTCCTGCGCCAGTCGAACCAGTGCATCGTAAATCGCCATATCGCCATGCGGGTGATATTTACCCATGACATCACCAACAACCCGGGCGCACTTCTTGAACCCTGACTTGGGATCCAGTTTCAATTGTCGCATGGCGTACAATAATCTGCGATGTACGGGTTTGAGGCCGTCACGCACATCCGGCAGGGAGCGGGACATGATTGTCGACAGAGCATATGCCAGATAACGCTCACCTAGCGCGTCGGCCAGGGGGGTATCCCGTATGTCTTCTTCTATGGGTGACGCTGGGCTCATGGACGTTCCTGTCGGCGCGGCGCATTATGCGTCCGGACAGCCATACTATCTGTCGCTGGCTAAGGGTCAACGCCCGCCAAAACGCCTTGTTTATCAGGTGTTTCGGTCCGTTGAATTTGCGGTTCTACCCAATGCCTGTACGAATCGGGTCCGCGCTTCCGGCTGGTTAACGCCGTGTTCTTCGTAGACGTGATTGTTCAGGAAATATCCCGTCAGTTTAACGCCGTCTGCGGCATCCTCGGCAGTTCCCGATGTTGCACGATCTTTCAGGAATGATGGCAGCGGCAATAACCTGGACTTGTATGGCTCGCCAGCACTTGCCGAAACGGCCTTTCCAGACTTGGGGGAGACATATATCAGATCGTCGTTGCTGCCCGTTGATGCGCATTCGGTAAAATCCAGACCAAACCCCAGTTCACCCAGTAGTCCCAGTTCCCATTTTACATAAATGATCGGCCAATCATCATCGTGCCCGAGGGCTTTCAGAAATATTTGCAAACCGTGATAGACCGAGGCGTGGGGTTCGCGTTCCGGCAAAACGGTATCAGCAACAGCGCACGCTGAACTTAAAGCCATAAGCCTGAGCGGATCACTCAGCACCATGGCCGAGTGGGCAGTAACCAGTTCGCATGTAAAAGTGCCCAGATGTTCTGGCAGGCGTGCCCGCCACAGTGATCTGACGTGATTGCCTGTTTGAAGAATTCCGCGTTTTGATTTTCCAGAACCGCCACGCACCAATCCGGCGTATCGTCCGTGTTGCGGGCTCAGGACTGTCGTGATTGATGATGATTCACCATGCCGTCGCGATGACAGAATTATCGCATCGTCGGTCCATTCCATGGTTACACCTGTTATAGTTCGTTTGCCGGAACGGCCTGGTCAGGCTTTGAAATCCAAACCCCAATCTTCATATCGCTCGGGATCGTCGCCCCAGTTTGCACGGACTTTGACAAACAGCATCAAGTGGACCTCCTGTTCGAGAATTTCACCCAGTTCTTTTCGGGCTGCTGAGCTGATAGATTTTATCTTTGCGCCGCCCTTGCCCAGAACAATTCCCTTTTGGGTATCGCGTTCAACGTAAATGACCTGATTGATCGCGACACTACCATCCTTCTTCTCTTCCCAGCTTTCGGTCTCGACCGTTGCCGCGTATGGCAGTTCCTGGTGCAGTTGATGGTAAATTTGCTCTCTGGTGATTTCTGCTGCAAGCAGGCGCGCCGGCATATCCGAAATCTGGTCTGGCGGAAACATCCACGGCCCTTCAGGCACAGCGTGTGTAATATACGACACCAGCTTGTCGACGCCGTCACCTTTCAAAGCTGAAATCATGTAAACATCGGTGAAAATTGTATCGTCGTGAAGCTGCGATGTCAGATCAAGCAGGATTGATTTATCGACAAGATCCACTTTGTTCAGAACCAAAATTGCTTTCCGTTGCTGCTTTTTCAGCCCGGCAACGATATTTTTTGTGTTGGTGTCGAGGCCTGTGCTGCAGTCAACGATGAGGATCACCATATCCGCATCACCTGCACCGCCCCACGCCGCGGCAACCATCGCCCTGTCCAGACGTTTACGGGGTTGGAAAATTCCGGGTGTATCAATGTATATGAGCTGGGACTGTCCCGACATCATAATGCCCAGTATCCGGGTTCTGGTAGTTTGTACTTTCGAAGAAACAATTGAGACTTTTGCGCCGACAACGTGATTGATTAACGTTGACTTCCCGGCGTTTGGGGCACCCAGCACGGCAATAAAACCGGCGCGGGTTGGTTCTGTCTCATTCACCATCTGGATTTCCGTCGAGTCAGTCATTGCGGGCCTCTAGCCATTCTCATCTTCGTCCGGGTTTGCTTCGCTAATGTAGTCCAGAACCAGCCGGGCTGCACCCTGCTCTGCCCGTCGTTTCGACGTCCCCTCCGCCACCTGAGGCGGAAATCCATCTACCTTTGCAGAAATATGAAACACAGGTGCATGTGACGGACCCGATGTTCCAACCACTTCGTACTCGGGTAATCCAAGGTCATGCCCTTGCGACCATTCCTGCAGGGACGTCTTGGCATCTTTTGGCGGTGTCAGGTCCTCTTCCAGCAAGGGGTGCCAGTTATGCTGTACAAAACGACACGCCGCGTCGTATCCGCCATCAAGGAACATGGCACCAATTATAGCTTCGCAGGCATCTGCCAAAATAGCCGGATTATCGCGGCCGCCCACGTCGTTTTCGGCACGGGATAGAATAAGGAATTCCTGAATATCCAGGTTAATGGCAACGCGGGCCAGTGACTCGCGGCGCACCAGCGCCGTAAACCGCCGCGACAACGCCCCTTCTTCTTCATTGGGGAATCGATCATACAGCATGTTGGCGACGATCAGTCCTAGGACTCTGTCACCAAGAAACTCAAGCCGTTCATTCGATGATGTTCTATCGTTGACACTCGCACGACTGGCGTGAGTCAAAGACAAGATGAGCTGATTGCCGTCATTGAACGTATACCCAATGCGGTCCTGGAATATTTTCAAACTGTCTGACATGACAGCCTTACTCTAATCCCTGAAAAAGCCTGCTAAACCGGACAGTGTTTGGCCATTTCCAGATTTCCCAGGCTTTTCCATCAACAGAAAAAAACAGAAACTCTGCGCGGCCCACAAGGTTTTTGGCTGGAATGAACCCAAACACGCGGCTGTCATTGGAATGATCACGATTGTCACCCATGCCAAAATAGTGACCTTCTGGCACGACACGGACCGGTGTATTGTCGAGTGATCCGTTATCTGTCTCTTCCAGAATGTTGTGAACAGCGCCGTTGGGTAACGTTTCGGCATATTGTGGCGTACGTAAGAATGTTCCGGCGTAGCCCTCAGTTACAAAATCGTCGATGCCTTCACGAACCACCGGCTCGCCATTGATATGCAAAATCCCATTAACCACCTGAATGCGGTCTCCGGGCAATCCGACGAGGCGTTTGATGTAGTCGGTCTTGTTGTCCTGGGGCCATTTAAAGACAACCACGTCACCACGTTCCGGTTCTGTAAAAAATATGCGGTCCCCAATCAACGGCAGACTGAAAGGCAGCGAGTATTTGCTGTATCCGTATGAAAATTTAGAGACAAACAGATAGTCGCCAATCAGGAGTGTCGGTTTCATGGACCCTGAGGGAATATTGAACGGCTCATAGGCAAATGTCCGGACCAGGATAGCAATGACAACCGCGTAAAACACGGTCTTGATGGTATCCATGATGCCGTCGGATTTGGTGGGTTTCATGCGAGCCTGAGGGATAGATTAATTTTCGTGGGCTGATATGCAGTTGTCAGCGGGGGTAAGTCAAGAACCATCTCTGGGCACACATGAAATGATAACGATGGCATGCGCCAATGGTG
>JAJFID010000136.1 GCA_021775325.1 Rhodospirillales bacterium | reverse complement strand
TGTATTCGTCCAGGGTGAAACGAAGATGATCCGCGCATTGTTGGCGGCCTCAATGGAAACCACAGCAAACGCGTGATTAAGAAGATGGCATACCACGTAAGTGAACATGGTCAGGCCTGCCGTCAGGTGAGTTCCGCGCGCGCTAATCCTCACGTGTTACTGCCGACAACCATCATCGTCCCCATAGTTGCCTGATTTCAGTAATTGCCCGCAACCCCGGTATCGATCGCCGTCTGCAGATGATCAAGCTCTTCACATCCATCTGTACAGATTTCCTTCAGGCGGGAGAGCAGAATGTTTGCTTTGTCCGGACGCCCCGTCTGAAGAAAAAGCTGGCCCATGTAGTTCAATGCGCCGATATGGTTGGGGTTCAAAGTCAACGCGCCTTCATAGTACTGCTCTGCCTCGTCGAACTTGCCCAGGCGCCGATGGATATACCCCAACAGGTTCCATGCGCTGGCATGGGCGGGATACTGACGCAGAGTCTCATTGAGTAGCGGAATAGCACTTTCAAAGTCACCGTTCTTGACGATCTCTTCTGCCTTCACGTATTCCGGCACAATGATCATTTGACCGTCTGCTGTCATGGCAGCATTTGTCGGAGAAGCTACGGCTAAAACTGCCAACAAAAGAGCGAGCATCAAGGCAGGCCTTAACAATGGATTTTTCATGGATCTGATGGTTCCAGTTATTTCTGTTGCGGTGGAAAAATGGGAATGTTGAATGATTGTCGGGTATCATCCGTCAGGCTCCCAAGAAACTCAATCAAGTTCAACCTCTCGTGAGCGGTCAGAGAGATCGGTTGAATCAGCGGTGAAAGTGACGGTCTCGTATGAAATCCACTCTGATAGAAATCCAGGACCTCATCCAGTGTATCGATTGACCCGTCGTGCATGTAAGGCGGGCGGATTGCAACGTTCCTGAGGGAAGGAGTTTTGAAAGCGTGTTGCATGGATGCGATGTCCGGAAACAAGTTTCCACGGCCAATATCTGACGTCATCAGTCCGATATCGTAGAAATTTTGATCGGTAAATCGCCATCCAGAATGGCACTGCGAACAACCAGCTTTTCCAGTAAACAATTCAAACCCGTTTAGCGCAGCATTACTCAATGCCGTTGTATCTCCGGCAACCCAACGGTCGAACGGCGATACCCCGGATTGCAACGTTCTCACGTAAACCGCCAGACTTTGCGCAATACCATCAATTGAAACAGGTGCGCCGCCAAAAGCCGCTTCATAGAGTTCCACGTAATCTTCCGTCCCGACAAGCTCAGGTACGATCAGGTTGAGTGACTGGTTCAGCTCTTCAGGGTGCGCTATCGGACCCAGTACGAAGCCCTCCAATGTCTCAACGCGACCATCCCAGGCAAACAACTTATTCCAGCCAACATCCTGCAGCGACGGCGTACGACGCGGGCGAGGTTTTCCGGTTTCACCCACACTGAAGCGCCTTGGGTCCGTCCACCCGTACTCAGGCTGATGACAGGAAGCACAGGACATGGAGTTGGCCCCTGAGAGGCGCTGATCGAAGAAGAGCTTTCGCCCCAAGTTGATTTTTGCAACCGAAGTTGGGTTGAAAGCGGGCGACGGTATGTTCTGCGGTTTCTCAAACGACGATAGATCGCTGTCTGCTGCATGAACTGGCGGGCTTTGATATGAACCAGCAAGGATCAACGCCCCCAGCCACATCTTACGTAGGCTAACGACGTTAAAGTGCGCCCTGCAAAAACCAAGGATGTTAATGATCATCAGATCACGCGGCGGCAATCGCCTCAATTTCCACCAAAAGGCTGGGGTCCGCCAGTCCGGACACAATAAGCAATGTGGAAGCAGCCACATGGCCATCCAGATTCTTGTCGCGAACCTCACGGTACAAGCCAACGTCCTCTCCGCGTGTGAGGAAAACCGTGATTTTGACGAGATTGGATTTATCCATTCCAGCATCGTCCAGCAGGGCGAATATCCGGCTCCAGCATTCCTCCATCTGGCCTCTCGAGTTTCCAGCGAGATTTCCGTCAGGGGTAATGCCGATTTGCCCGGAAATTGTCAGCCATCGACTTGCCCCTTCAACGCATAACGCCTGGGCATAGTTGGATGCTGGCGGCGCAACCGTCGATGGATTGTGAACGGAATACATTGGCATCTCCTCCTAGTAGGGTCGTGGCACGAAAAATGTCTTAGACGCGTTCAGAAATCCAGATAGCCAGGCGAGAGCCGGTTTTGACTAATCCCTTCAAGGCGTCGTAACCAGGGGCTTTCTCTGCATCATGTTCAAGGCCGGTTTGCCTGTGCTCCAGTTCTTCTTCCCGGAATTTTTTGCAGGTCGCCACGAGTTCAGGTTCATCTTTACCAAGCTTGGCGATTTGCTTGCTGTAATGTTCGTCGATGACTTCTTCGACCGCCACTGTACAAGCCATGGCTGCGCGCTCGCCCAGCAATGCAGTACCCGCGCCCAGGGCATACCCGGCAATGTGCCATATTGGCAACATTGCTGTCGGACGTGCACGATGTTTGACGGACAGTTTTTCGAACGTGGCGAGATGTTCGCGCTCCTGCTCTGCCATATGCTGGATAACGGGCGCAACGGCTCGATCTCCAAGAATGGCCAGTTGTCCTTCGTAAATTCGAACAGCACCATACTCGCCTGCATGGTCGACCCGGATCATCCGTTCTACCGCCTGCCTGTATGGCAGATCGCCCGGAAGGTGATCCCCGAGTGTCCTCGGGTTGCGATCCTGCCGCTGTCTTTTTGATTCCTTGTCCATACAACCCCCTGTCTATCTGCCACGCATACGGCGAAGCCCGAACATTGTTGCAAAACCAAGGACCATGTAGGCCGCCGCATTATACGTTGCCATGGAAACGCCAAACAGAGTCCAGTCTAACTGGTCACAGGACTTTTCGGGTTTATCAAGCAAACTGGCCTGAAAATCCGCCGTTGACATGGATTCAGGCAAACTGCCGCCACAACCGGCAGCCGATACCCACCAGTGTTGCTCCACACCGACATGGTACACGGCAATCGCAGAACCAATAAACAGGATCGGCACACAGATAGCGACGAGGGTCGACCGTCCGGAACCCCGCGGCATCAATATGGCGGCCAGTGTCAGCACGCCGACCAACACGTACGGAATGCGTTGATACAAACATAGAACACATGGCTCGATATCAAAGACATACTGTGCTGTGTAGGCGGTTGATAGTGCTACAGAACAAGCCGCCATCAGGGTAACTGGAACCAGGCGGGGCCAGTCTGCGGATCCATCCGGAAGAAACAATACGCTGCTCATACCACCTCTATCTCTCCCTGGATCGCCATGCTCTTCGACAGATACAGGGTATCTGTTCATGCGATCTTGTCAAATCGGATCAAAGAAGAAAACGTGCAAAAACGAACCCGCCGACAAGCAATCCGCAAAACACAATTGTCAGAAGATGCAACCGCCGTTCAATGAAAGTACGTATCGGTTCACCGAACTTCCATAGCAACCCGGCAACCAGAAAAAAGCGCGCGCCACGGGCCAGAACTGAAGCGATGACAAAGGTAAGGGGATCAAGCGCTGCAACACCGCTCAGAATCGTAATCACCTTGTATGGAAACGGTGTTACGCCAGCGATAAAGACTGCCCAGGCCCCCCATTCTTCATATTTGGTCTGAAAAACCTGGAATTTGTCCGTGTAACCGTAAAACTCAAGCAACGGCCCGCCAACCTGTTCAAACAAGAGCGACCCGATAACATACCCCAACACACCGCCCAATACGGATGTAATGGTGCAGATGAACGCATACCACCATGCTTTTTTTCTGTCTGCCAGCACCATGGGGATGAGCAGCACATCCGGCGGAACCGGAAACACTGAACTTTCGATAAACGAAACGGCGCCCAAGGCCCAGCCCGCACGCCGGTGCGAAGCCAGTCCCATAGTCCAGTCATAGAGTCGCCTTATCACGGTCAGTTCATCCCGTTGTCTGATGGGGACGCATCCTTTACCAGCCAGACACGGGTGAAGCAACGGGCCAGAAAAACATGGATTTCGTGTCCTCGGTGATTGACCCAGCGAAACCCATGGGTAATATGCGAAAATTAGGTTGGCGCAGCCCCTGTGGCGGAATTGGTAGACGCGCTGGATTCAAAATCCAGTTTCCTTACGGAAGTGCGAGTTCGATTCTCGCTGGGGGCACCACCTATAATACTGAATTCAGTGTATACTGATCTTTCCGGCAATATTGTGATAGCGGACCAAGGAACGAACCATGTCGAAGATGCAGTTTTCTGTATACGAATTTATGGCCATTATCGGACGCATTGATGAAGATCTGAATGGCGCCAAACCCGCTGAAGACTCTGTCTTTCGGGAGTGGGAAGGCCAGTGGCGGCAACTGGAAGCAAAGCTCGATGCATTGGCCCCCATGGAACGGGCAGATCTGTTATTTGATGGCAAAGTGACTATCAATGCCATATCCGAGGCCCATTTGCGCGAAGTTGTCGACGTTGTAGCAAAGCAGGTTCGGATGCAGGAAGAACTGCACGAACAGGATGACCCTGATGCTGACGAAGAGGATCTTGCCATGTGGCGTACGCGTCAGCGGGACCTGAATGGAATACTGGCCACGTTTGTCGCCGGCGGTGGTATTGAGTAGTCTGATCTACCCCCTGAAACAATTAACCCGGTAGCTATGTCTCGCGGGAAACACGACAAACTCTGGATTGAATTTATTGACTGGTGCCGTGAACGGCATTTGAAGGCTCTGCCCGCGCATGCGTGGACAGTGGCGGCATACCTGCGTTGGCGTGAGCGCAAAGATACAGGCAAGAGTGAATTCGTTTCTGCGGACCGGGTTATCAAGATCATCTCACGGGCTCATCTTTTAGGCGGACAAAAGTCGCCTCATGACCATCCCGTTATTGCCAAGACCCTTGCGTCTATTGCCCGCAGCAGAACCACTGCACCGGACCGGTCCGATCTGTTCGATACGAACGATTTTGTTGCCGCCGGGCCGCTTGCGGAACAAAGTGAGCAAGTCGAAGATGATCACACAGAAATTGAACCTGAGGTCGTTTCCGGAATCCGGACTAACTTCTCATTACGCACGCAACCAAAACTGGTGAGCAGGCGCGTAAATAATGTGTAGCACGCAGACCTGACGGGCTTTTCATGAGTGAACTGTACAAACGATCCGCCCGCGACATGGTAACGGGCCTCAGGGACGGCGATGTTAGTCCTACAGAGGCCGTTCTGGCGGCGTTTGAGCGGATTGAATCCGTGGAATCGTCCGTCCGTGCCATGCCGACCTTATGCAAGGACCGGGCGTTGGCCGCAGCCCGGGCGATTGAAAGCGATACATCGTTGTGTAACGCCCGTCGAAACGATCCGGCATGGCTCGCCGGGCTTCCAATAGCGGTCAAGGATCTGGTTGATGTCGCTGGCGTCCGGACAACATATGGTTCGCCCATTTATTCTGATCATGTGCCGGAAACATCGGACATTATGGTCGACCGCCTTGAGCGCAATGGCGCCATCGTCATAGGCAAATCAAATACCCCCGAATTCGCCGCTGGCGGTAACTCGTTTAACGCGGTTTTCCCGGCAACAGTAACCCCATGGGATACCCGCATGACAGCAGGCGGTTCCTCCGGTGGTGCAGCCGCCGCACTGGCAGCAGGCGAGGTCTGGCTTGCGACCGGCTCTGATCTGGGCGGTTCGTTGCGAACACCCGCCAGTTTCTGCGGTATCGTTGGATTGCGCCCGTCTCCGGGCCGAATTGCCAATGGACCATCGCCGTTACCGTTCGGAACCATGGCTGTGGAAGGGCCCATGGCCCGCACTGTTGCCGACACAGCGTTGTTCCTGGATGCGATGGTGGGGCGTGACCCATTGGACCCTATATCCCTGGAAGCGCCAAGCGATGCTTTCCAGACCGCGATCACGGCGACGGGACGTAAACGCCGTGTCGCCTACAGCCCCGACCTGGGCGTTTCGCCCGTTGATCCGGACGTAGCTGAACTGTGTGCACGTGCAGTAGGCAAACTTTCCGGGCTGGGTTGGGATGTCACCGACGATGTGCCTGACTTCACCGGCGTCATGGACACCTTCCAGGTTCTGCGCGGTGCCAGCTTCGCTGCCGGGATGGAGGAGCTCTACACCGATCACAAACACCTGCTGAAACCGGAAATCATCTGGAATATTGAAAAAGGCAGAACCCAGTCGACCTCCGACGTGGGCAAGGCCGAACGCGCGCGGGGCGCGTTCTATCACACTATGGCAACGTTCTTTCAGACCCATGATCTGCTTATATGCCCTACCGCATGTACACCACCGTTCCCGGTCGAAACCCGCTATCTTGAATCCTTGTGCGGCGTTGAGTTCCAGACATATATGGACTGGTTGACATTACCCAGCGTCATAACGGTGTCCGCAAGTCCCGCCATTTCCCTTCCCTGTGGGATTACGGACAGCGGGCTGCCTGTTGGATTACAACTTGTGGGCCCTTCCTGCGGTGAACATGCGCTGATTGCTGCCGCACACGAGGCGGAACAGGTTCTGGGCATGGCTGACCGTGTTCCCATGGACCCTGTTGGTCCCTAAGCCCGTTCGTATTTTTCTTCTGCCCGCATCAGTTCGTGACTTGTCGTGCCTAAATTCGACGCCTAGTATGTGCGCTGCAGCAATTATTGTGCATTGCACTCTATTTCAGGAGAAAACAGGTGGATAACATGGTCAGTCACAACGAAAGCCTTCATGGCTACTTTTTTGAAGACCTGGAAATTGGTATGTCCGATCTCTACGCAAAGACCATAACAGATGCCGATATTGTCCTGTTTGCGGGCATTTCCGGCGATACCAACCCGGTTCATCTGAACCATGAGTTTGCATCAGAAACCATGTTTGAAGGCCGCATCGCCCATGGCATGCTCAGCGCCGCATTCATTTCGACTGTGATTGGAACCAAGCTGCCTGGACCTGGCTGTATTTATGTCAGCCAGTCACTTCGTTTCAAGGCTCCGGTTCGTGTCAACGATACGGTGACGGCGCGCGTGACAGTTACCAAACTTGTGCCGGAAAAGCGCTTCGTTGAGATGGAAACCACCTGCAGTGTCGCTGGCAAGCCCGTTCTTGTTGGCGAAGCAACTGTCATGGTTCCGGGCAAAAACAGCTAGATCAATATTGTCCTTTTACCCGGGGCTTGACCGAACAGCGCCGCATTGACACTGTCGTCCTGTCATGAGGATATTTCGACATTATAAAGGGTTGCCGGAAGATTATCGACAGGCGGTGATTGCCATCGGTAATTTTGATGGTGTCCATCTGGGTCATCAGGGCGTTATTCAGGAAGCGGGACGCATTGCGGCGGCGAACAATGTTCCCTGGGGCGTCATGACGTTCGAGCCCCATCCCCGCATGTTTTTCAAACCGGATCAGCCCTCATTCCGAATTACGCCGCTGCGGGCGAAATCCCATGCCGTTGCCACACTGGATGTGGATTTCATGGTTGTTCTCCGTTTTGACAAGGACCTGGCCTCGATGGCTGCTGAACATTTCGTTCAGGACGTCCTGATCAACAACTTAGGTGTCTATCACGTGGTTTGTGGGTACGATTTCAGCTTCGGCAAGGGTGCCGTGGGCAATTGTGAACTGTTGTTGCAGATGGGCATGGAGGCCGGGTTTGGGATGACGGCCGTTGGTGCAATCGATGATCCGTCAGGCACCGCATACTCTTCGACCCGCGTGCGAGAGTACTTACGCAATGGCGATCCCGGGACCGCGGCAGACCTTCTCGACCGCCCATTCGAAATCGCGGGACGCATCAGTCATGGCGATGAACGTGGCAGGACAATCGGATTTCCCACAGCCAATGTACATCTGGAAGATTATATTGAACCCGCCAGAGGGGTCTATGCGGTCCGTGCCGCGCTTGATACAGGCGACGAACCGGTTTGGCATGACGGTGTCGCCAATCTCGGCATCAGACCGACGTTCGACAAGACTGAACCGGTTCTCGAAGTCCATCTTTTTGATTTCAATGAAGACCTGTATGATCGCCATCTGAGGGTACAATTGATCGACTTTATTCGCCCGGAACAGAAATTTGATGGTCTGGATGCACTGAAAGCCCAGATCGCAGCGGACTGTGTGCGAGCGCGGGAAATTCTGAAATAATCACATTTCATGCACGCGGTGTCTTGCCGAAACCAAGGTGCTGGGGATAGTATCCGCTGCCATGGATACTTGCCGTCACATACGCTCCGAAAGTTCACCGCACTTCGGCATAATTCTGCGAATTATTTGACCCGCGCCCATGGGGCCGCAAGGCGGTTCCGCGCGGGTAAGAGTAGACGATTTTTCAGACCGCATTTTCCTGTTTCTGATTTCATACGGATAATTACAAGCCATGAGCGCTGACTATAAATCAACGGTATTTTTGCCAAAAACTGACTTCCCCATGAAAGCCGGGTTGCCCGTGCGCGAGCCCAATATTCTGGCAAAATGGGAAGGTGACGATCTGTACCATCGCCAGCGGGCGGCCAGCAAGGGTCGGGAGCCTTTCATTCTTCATGACGGGCCACCTTATGCGAATGGCCATCTGCATATTGGTCATGCCCTGAACAAGATACTGAAGGACGTTATCGGTCGATCACAACAGATGATGGGGCGGGACTCCGTATATGTCCCAGGCTGGGACTGCCATGGCCTGCCAATTGAATGGAAAATCGAGGAACAATACCGGGCAAAAGGCAAAGACAAAGACGAGGTGCCAATTGTTGAGTTTCGCCGTGAATGTCGCGAGTTTGCCGAGAAATGGCTCGACATCCAGCGGGAAGAGTTCAAACGCCTTGGCGTCATTGGTGATTGGGACAATCCCTATACGACCATGACCTACGCCGCCGAGGCCCAGATCGTACGTGAACTGGGCAAGTTCCTGATGAATGGCGCGCTCTACAAAGGTGCCAAGCCTGTCATGTGGTCCCCGGTGGAGAAAACGGCTCTGGCCGAAGCAGAGATCGAGTATCACGATCACACGTCAACCACGATCTACGTGCGGTTTCCGGTAAAAACACCCAGCCAGGAAGCGCTGGAGGGCGTGTCTATCGTTATCTGGACCACAACGCCGTGGACAATGCCGGGGAACCGCGCCGTCGCGGTCGGCCCCGAAATCGACTACAGCATTGTTGAAGTCACAGCAGTGGCTGAGGGTAGCCTGGCCGTAACAGGCGAGAAGTTTGTTATCGCCACACTTCGTCTGGATGATTTTTGCGCGACGACGTCAATTGAATCGTACACCACGGTTGCCACGGTCAAAGGCGCAGATATTGTCGGCACAAAATGCACGCACCCGCTGAATGGTCAGGGCTTCGACTATGATGTCCCGGCGCTGGCGGCCGAGTTCGCCACCACGGATGACGGCACGGGCATCGTTCACATCGCGCCGGGTCATGGCGCAGATGACTGGAATCTTGGTCAGGAAAACGGCATAGAGGCCCCTCAGACAGTTGGCGAAGACGGATGCTTCTATGACCATGTTCCACTGTTTGCAGGCAAACACGTCTACAAGGTCAACGACGAAATAGCCCAGGCGCTGGAAGACGCCGGCGGCCTGGTTGCCAAAGGCAAACTGGTCCACCGATACCCTCACAGTTGGCGATCAAAGGCTCCGCTGATTTTTCGAAATACCTCGCAGTGGTTTATTTCCATGGAGACAACGAACCTCCGTGAAACTGCATTGAAGGCAATCGACGACACAAGGTTCGTTCCTGAAAGTGGCCGCACCCGACTTCGCGGCATGATCGCAGATCGCCCCGACTGGTGCGTATCCCGTCAGCGCGCCTGGGGCGTACCCATTACGGTGTTCGTTCACAAAGAAACGGGAGAACCGCTTCGTGATCAGGCGGTCATTGATCGCGTCGCCGACACCATGGAACTTGAAGGCGCCGATGCGTGGTTTGCCAGTGATCCAGCCCGGTTCCTGGGTGACGATCATAACCCCGACGACTATGAACAGGTTACAGACATACTTGATGTCTGGTTTGATTCCGGCAGTACGCACAGCTTCGTACTGGAAGCCAGGGATGACTTGTCGTCGCCGGCATCCCTGTACCTGGAGGGCACGGACCAACATCGCGGCTGGTTCCATTCGTCGCTGCTTGAATCGTGTGGCACACGGGGGCGTGCGCCGTATGATGCTGTCCTGACCCACGGCTTTGTCATGGCAGAAGACGGTCAGAAAATGTCGAAATCCCTGGGCAACATCGTGGCCCCGCAGAATGTCATCGACCAACATGGCGCCGATATACTGCGTCTCTGGGTCGTCGGTTCCGATTATTCTGATGATTTGCGTATCGGCCCGGAGATATTGAAACATCACGCTGACATATACCGGAGACTTCGAAATACGCTGCGTTATCTGCTGGGTAATCTCACAGATTTCAGTGACGAAGAGCGGCTGCCTGTCGCTGAAATGCCGGAGCTGGACCGTTGGGCACTTCACCGCCTGTGGGAAATGGACAAGACTGTTCGGCGCGCCTGCGATGCGTTTGATTTTCATCCCCTGTTTTCAGAGCTGCATAACTTCTGTGCCGTTGACCTCTCAGCTTTCTATCTGGATATCCGGAAAGACAGCCTCTATTGCAACGGCGCTGATTCTATTGAACGCCGCGCGGTTCGAACGGTCCTGGATAAGTTGTTCGACTGCCTGACCACATGGTTTGCACCATTTATCTGTTTTACCGCCGAAGAGGCCTGGCAGGCGCGATATGGTGAGGAATCCGACAGCATCCACCTCAACACTTTCCAGGATATTCCCGATGAATGGCGTGATGATGCCCTCAATGAAAAATGGCAGACGATTCGTCAACTTCGCCGGGTCGTAACCGGAGCTCTCGAAGTGGAGCGCGCGGAAAAGCGAATTGGTTCCAGTCTTCAGGCCGCGCCCGCCATATATGCCGATGCGGTGTACCGTGACGCTGTCTCCGTTCTGTCAGCATCTGAAGTCGCGGACCTGTTCATCACGTCGCAGGCCAGTTTTGTCGATGGAGAAGCGCCAGCCGATGGCTTCCGCATGGACGATATTCCGGGCATCGTTGTTGTTCCTGCATTGGCCACTGGCGAAAAATGCGGGCGTTGCTGGAAGATTCTGCCTGATGTGGGCAGCGATGAAGGACACCCCGAAATATGCGGACGATGTGCCGATACCGTTCGGCATATGGACTTAACACCAGAAGTGGCGGCAGGATAATAACAACGTGAGCAATCCCCGAAATATTGGGCTGTTACTGGCGTTCGGGATCGTTGTCAGTGATCAGGCATCCAAGTGGTGGATGATGGAGTACATCATGAATCCGCCTCAGGTCATCCCCATAACATCGTTTTTCAATCTGGTCGTTGCCTGGAATCGGGGCGTCAGTTTTGGCCTTTTTGATTCGGATTCACCCTATTCGGGCTGGATCCTGTCCTCGATTGCCATCGCCATCACATGTTTTTTGATACGGTGGCTATACAACGTCGACAAAAAACATCAGGCCGTCGCAATCGGAATGATCATTGGTGGTGCACTGGGAAATGTGGTCGACAGGATCATACACGGCGCGGTTTACGACTTCTTAGATGTTCATGTAGCAGGATATCACTGGCCAGCATTCAACGTTGCGGATTCAGGCATTACTGTCGGAGCCGTGATACTGGTCCTTGATTCCATCTTCGCGAAGGCGGACAATGGTAATAGTGATACGACCACGGAGACGTCATGAGACTGACACGCATAATCGTCCCTGTACTGGCAGTTTGTGTTCTCGCAGCGTGCTCTAATGCACGCGAGGCGCTGATCCCCAGCAAAAAAGCACCGGATGAGTTTGCTGTTTACACGCGTGCGCCTCTGACATTGCCACCAGAATACAATCTGAGCGTCCCTGCACCAGGCAGCGAACGTCCGCAAAGTGTCAATCCGCGTGACCTCGCGGAGGAAGCCGTGCTGGGTACGTCATCGCAAAGCAATACAGCCACTCAAATCACCTCTCCAGGGATACAGGCTCTACTGGTGAACACCGGTGCCACAACAGCGGACCCGGCGATTCGACAACTCGTAAATCAAGAGACGTCCATTCTTGCCCAGGAAGACAAGACCGTCATGGAGTCCATTATTTTCTGGCAGACGCCGACAGAGTACGGTTCATCTGTCGATGCGGATGAAGAGACAAGACGTATTCAGGAGAATCAGGCGCTCGGTCAGCCTATCAACACAGGCGATGTTCCAACAATCGAGAAAAAGCAGGAAGGTATCCTGGAAGGGGTATTCGACTAATACCAAATTGCAATAATATTGGCTCATAGAGGTCGCTTATTATTGCAACTTGGTATGAGTTTGTAGTCGTGTAGCATTTGCCATATTTCTGCTACAAAGTGTTGCAACAACTATTGCTGCACGATGCAGCAACGCCGGGTTGGTAATTTTCTAGTCACTGTGGAATCAAGTTTTCTGAAATATGTGGAAATCAGCGTACCAGCAATTCCCGTACGGGCATAAACTGATCAGCTTGGCGCTAGTGGCGCTGACTCTTTTCGCCCTGCCTGCACAAAGCGTAAATGCCACTGTATTCAGCCCAGACACATTCATGCTGGATAATGGTATGCAGGTCGTCGTGGTATCCAATCGTCGCGTTCCTGTTGTCACCCATATGGTTTGGTACAAAGTTGGTGCCGCAGATGAGGGCCCGGGCGAATCGGGTGTTGCTCATCTGCTGGAACATCTGATGTTCAAAGGTACACCAACGCATCCAGATGGTGAATTTTCACGTATCCTGGCGCGAAACGGTGGTCAGGAGAACGCCTTCACCTCCTATGATTATACCGGTTACTTCCAGACCGTCGCCCGGGACCGGCTCGAACTTGTCATGGGTCTTGAGGCTGACAGAATGACGAACCTTGTTCTTTCCGCAGATGATATCAATACGGAACGTCTGGTCGTTCTGGAGGAGCGACGCTCAAGAACAGACAACAATCCTTCCGCACTGCTTCGCGAGCAGATCAATGCCACCCTGTTTCTCAATCATCCATACGGTCGTCCCATAATCGGCTGGGAGCATGAGATACAGCAACTCGATCGCGATGCAATAATCGGGTTTTACCGGCGCTGGTACGCACCGAATAATGCCATTCTCGTCGTAGCTGGTGACATTTCAGCAGAAGAATTGCGCCCTCTTGCAGAAGAATACTATGGCGGGATTCCGGCTGCTGACACACCGCCACGACTTC
>JAJFID010000135.1 GCA_021775325.1 Rhodospirillales bacterium | reverse complement strand
CATGAGAATGTTGAAGGACAGGGCACTAAGCGTAATGGGCGTACCATAAATGGTGGCGAACGTGCCGCTAAACCAGGACCAACCTTCACCCGGTACGATAACACACGCCATCAGGAATCCCCAAAAACCGACAATAATCAGCATTAGACCGATCAGAACCAACGGCAGAGAGTGTCCGGCCAAGTGATTGGCTGTGCCATCCGCGTTGAATTTGCCGATACGTGGGCCCAGGTTGATAAGGATACCAAGTGCAAAGAAACCGGCGATCGCGTGAACCAGACCAGCGGCACCAAAATCGTGATAACCCCACTGAGTGACAAGCCACCCTTCTGCGTGCCAGCCCCAGGACGCTCCGAGGACCCAGGCGACTGAGCCCAGTACGAACGCCAGGACAACAAAGCCGACTATGCGGATGCGTTCGATAACTGCGCCAGACATGATCGATGCAGTGGTAGCTGCGAACATTGTGAACGCACCCCAGAACACACCGGTGGCGTTATCGCCAATAAATGGTCCCATGACTTCCCCGACGGGATTGGCAAAATCAAGGCCGACTTGCCATGAATCAGCTGTGGGGATCAAACCTGGTGTCCAGGCCCAATACATAAACCAACCGATCCAGTAAAATCCAGGAACGCAGAAAGCAAATGCGAGAATATTCTTAACCCCAGACGCCAACACGTTCTTTTGACGTGTCGCGCCCATTTCATAACCCAGGAACCCGGCATGAATAATGATCATGAGCGGGATGGTGACATAGTAGTATGTTTCCGCAAACATAGTGTTTGTCACTGCAGCCGCCGCTTTTAAATCTGCGACCTGCGCCGCGAGTGCGGCAAGTTGTTCTTCCATTGTCAAAGTCTCCCTCTTTGTTTTCCCGGATAGCTAATCGCGAGAATGCGCAAAAAAGTTACATAACCCGCTGCAAAAGGCAATGGAACTAACACCTTGAAAACCCTGTCGATTGCACGAATTTCTGCCGAAGTGATTGATAAAAAGACGTTTCCCGGCTCGCTGGTCCAAAACTGGTTTTTTTGCGATTTTGTCGCAATCCTATCCATGGCACTGAATAGGTCGGCAAACGTTACACGGAACACCCGATTCGTTATACTCTGTACATGCCCGTAAGCATGGCACGGGCAAATACGAAAGCAACCGTAACGAGTGAAAGAAGGGGGTGTCATTTCCTCCAAGTATTAACTGTCATGAAATTTTTTTTATCGAAAAACCCTACTTTGCAATTGACTTTTCGAGTTTTGCACAGGCATGCTTGCGTGTAGCAGGGGGAGAATCCTGTGCCGGGGTGAGAGGGCCATCCTTAAAAATAATACTGGCTGATGCGGTGCATACGGCCTGTTTCGTAACTTCAATCTGACGAAAAGGATGCCTAACATGGAAGACCAATTAGGCGCACTGACAACGATCTTCACTGAGGTCTATTACTGGATCACAGTGGTGTTCATGTTCTTGATTCACGTCGGCTTCTGCATGTATGAAGTCGGCGCATCTCGGCGCAAAAATATGATGCATACACTCATGAAGAACACGATGGTGATACCATTGGTGACCATCACGTTCTTCTTCTTCGGCTGGTACATTTATTTTAGCTGGCACAACGGAATTCCGGGCATTATCGGCGCTGATCCTGCACCGTATGGCCTGACCGACATTAACTGGGCGGCACCATGGAGCCCCTTAATGGGTTCAACGCTAAGCAGTGAAGGCGATGGTTACTGGTCGCACATCAACGGTGTGTTCTGGGCCGCGTTCCTGCTGTTCTCGTGGACTGCTGCCTCGATTGTATCCGGTGCAGTGATTGAGCGAATTCGTTCAGGCGCTTTCTGGATTCTCGCCGTGGTCATCGGGTCCTTCACATGGATCATTGATGCCGCATGGGGCTGGCATCCGGATGGATGGATGATTCGGGAACTGGGCTATCACGATGCTTATGCGTCCGGTGTTATTCATGCCATTGCGGGCGGTTTTGCCCTTGGCGTACTAGTTGTTCTCGGGCCACGGATTGGCAAGTTTGCCGCTGATGGTACGCCCCGCAATATCGTACCGCATAACCCCTGGCTGGTTACGGTGGGGTTGTTTCTGATCTATACCGGTTTCTGGGGTTTCTACGTGGCCTGTAATATTCCCATACTTGATGTGGGTGCAATGGCTGGTATGGAAGGTTCGTTCTTCTCGACCACCAATATCTATCTGACACCGACAACAACATCGGCTATTACCTTCAACTTCCTGATGTCGCTTTCGGGCGGTCTCCTGATGGGGTACCTGGTTTCCAAGGGTGACGCTTTCTGGACCTATTCTTCGGGGCTTGGTGGCGTTATTGCCGCGTCGGCTGGTAACGATCTTTACCACCCGATTCAGGCGATGTTCGTTGCTGCGGTTGCCGTACCGATCTTCTATTGGATGCATAGTTGGGTTGAGCGGACTTTCAAGATTGATGATGCCGTCGGCGCCGTGGCTGTTCATGGTTATGCCGGTGTGATTGGTCTGTTGATTTCCGGCTTCATGTTGTGGGGATATCCCGCTTCCATGTACGCGGAATCAGCACCCGGCGTAATAGCCACCATATCACCATGGGGACAGGCTGCAGGTGCCTTCATCATGTTCTTCGTGCTCGGTTTTGCTCCGGCCTGGATCGTTTCAAAGATTCTTAGTGCACTTGGTATGCTACGCATTCCTGAGCGTATTGAAGTCGCCGGTCTTGATTTGTCCGAGTTCCACGGTCGCTACCTTGACGAAGCAGATGTTTCCGCTGCTGAGGAAGAGGAAGCCCGTCGTCTCGGCTTGATTTGATGAGAAAGGAGATCATCTAATGTCTACAGGACTTGAAACCTGGAATACGAACCTCTTCGAAGTGGTTGAGTTGTATCCTTTCGTTGGAAGCGAATATGTGTTGGCTTTCTGCGGACTTGGTGCCTGGTTAATCTGGCACTATCTTCAGATAAGAATGGAGAACAAGGCGCTGGCAGAAGAAGATGCTTTGTTCCAGGACAAAGCAAAACTTGCCGCGGCGCGAAAACTTTCCAATGCTGAAACTGTCGCCGAGACAGCCAAGGCGCATGTGAATGGTTTGTAGCTTGTGATCAATTGAAGGTCGAATGGCCTTCGAAATTTCGAAATTTGGATTCCGGTCGCCTTTGGGCGGCCGGTTTCTGTTTGTGGGGAAGCTTACCTTGACGGCGTGTGTGAATATCGCAGACAGTGCCCGCAGAAAGGTACGCGTGGATGGATAATCAGCTAGGCGCTCTGACAACAATCTTCACCGAGGTCTATTACTGGATCACAGTGGTTTTTATGTTCCTGATCCATGTCGGTTTCTGTATGTACGAAGTCGGTGCGTCGCGGCGTAAAAACATGTTGCATACGCTGATGAAGAACACCATGGTCATTCCCCTTGTGACAGTGACATTTTATTTGTTCGGCTGGCACATTTACTTTGCATGGCCTAATGGCCCCGGTTTCGTGGGCGGTTTTATTGACACGCCCCATGCCTCGCCTTTCAGCCCGCTGATGGCCGCGACGCTGAACAGCGGCGGTGACGGCTACTGGTCACACATCAATGGCGTGTTCTGGGCTGCTTTCCTGTTGTTCTCATGGACAGCGGCTTCCATTGTTTCCGGCGCTGTAATAGAACGTATTCGTTCTGGTGCATTCTGGTTCCTGGCCGTAGTCATCGGCTCGTTCACATGGATTGTTGATGCCGCGTGGGGCTGGCATCCGGACGGTTGGATGGTTCAGGTTCTCGGCTATCACGATGCGTATGCATCCGGTGTTATTCACGCTGTTGCCGGTGGATTTGCGCTTGGTATCCTGTGTGTCCTCGGGCCCCGTATCGGCAAGTTCGGCGCAGATGGCACACCGCGCAACATTGTACCGCCTAACCCCTGGCTGGTTACGGTGGGGTTGTTTCTGATCTATACCGGTTTCTGGGGTTTTTATGCAGCCTGTAACGTCCCGATAATCGACATGGGTGAAGCTGCCGGTATGGAAGGTTCATTCTGGACAACGACCAATGTGTATCTCACGCCAACAACCACATCTGCCATTACCTTTAACTTCCTGATGTCACTTTCAGGTGGCCTGATGATGGGGTACCTGGTGTCCAGGGGGGATGCATTCTGGACCTACTCATCCGGTCTTGGCGGTATCATTGCCGCTTCCGCCGGTAACGATCTGTATCATCCGATTCAGGCAATGTTTGTTGCCGCTATTGCCGTGCCGGTTTTTTACGGAATGCACAGTTGGGTGGAACACACTTTCAAGATCGATGACGCGGTCGGCGCGGTCGCCGTTCACGGTTATGCCGGGTTCTTTGGCCTGGTGATCTCTGGGGTAATGTTGTGGGGATATCCTGCATCACTATTCTATGATGCAACCATTTCGCCTTGGGGTCAGTTTGCAGGTGCCATGATTATGTTCTGGGGGCTCGGTTTTATCCCGGGATTTATTGTTTCAAAGCTTCTAAATGCCATGGGCCTATTACGTATTCCGGAGCGCGTTGAAATCGCTGGTCTGGACCTGTCTGAGTACCATGACCGCTATCTGGGTGAATCCGAGGTCAACGCGGCAGAAGAAGATGAAGCGCGTGCACGAGGCCTGATCTGATCTGCGATGATCGTGTCCAATATCTTATGGATTTGGTCGCCTGAACAGCGCCTCTTTTCTGTGAATTATATTGGCTAATTTCATTACCAATTGCGTGCAGGGACACTTGACGATTAAATGTTCAACGTCTACACAGAGCCACTTCCATGTGGCGGGAGTAGCTCAGTTGGTTAGAGCACCTGGTTGTGGTCCAGGGGGTCGCGGGTTCAAGTCCCGTTTCTCGCCCCATTTTCCCTGATTTTGCGTAATAGAAAAGCGACTTTGCGATACTTGTTGCGCGGCGACGGATTTGTGCTGATTGCGCCGAACTGAATCAACAGGCAAAAAAATGGCCGGGTGGTAAACCCGGCGAGTTTGACAGGGAGAGTATGGAAAAAGGTCTTCAAAAGTCAGAATTCATGAGGTGATACTACGACATGAATGTGGCGTTTGCAGTGAGCGACATCACACCCACGCGGAAACTGTCACTTTTATCCTATTTCTGCGGGTAGTGTGAATCAATCGCGAAATCCTGCCGTTTATTGAATGGGTAGTGTCGGTTATGAATATGGATGACGTCACCTACCCATTAAGGTAGTCTGTGGTTCACACTGTGATTTAGCGGGGGGGGCGCAATGACACTCATCGATATCGTATTGGTAGACAAGAGTCCCTTGGTGCTCGCCGGGTTAAGTAAGATTTTCGAGGATGACCAGCGGTTTTCTATCATTGCAACTGCGGCAGATGGTGAACGGTTTATGGAGGCTGTCGAGCGGCTGTCGTTTGACGTAGCGGTCATTGGCTGGGAAATGCCTTTCATGTCCGGTCGTGACGTGCTGAATGAGCTCAAAGGGCGGGAAAATGCGCCCAAGATTATTGTTCATACAGGCAGTAGCAAACCGGGAGTCGCCCGACAGGTGTTACAATTGGGCGGAGCCGGATTTTGCTCAAAGCAGGAAAGTCCTCAGGTGCTGGTTGATACGGTGTTTTCCGTTTCGGAAGGTCGCATGGTGTTTCCGTTCATGAGCATGGATGCGGCACCGACCGATGGGCTGGACTCCCTGACGCCACGTGAGCGGGATTTGCTGGGGTCACTGGCGGGTGGTCAAACCAATGCCCAGATTGCCAACGGACATGGAATTTCGCTGAACACGGTGAAGTTTCATCTGAAAAACCTGTACGAGAAGCTCGGTGTTAACAACAGAGCACAGGCCGTGGCCCGTTTTCTTGCTGGTAACGACGGGTATTGACGAAAGTAATTAAATGACGGCCACGACGATTCAATCTGACAATTTGCTGTTTGCTTTAAGAACCGCTACCGAGAGTGCGGCTCTGGCGGCTGGACAATGGATCGGTCGGGGCGACGCACACCAGGTCAATGACGTGGCGGTGACCGCCATTCGTCAGAGTTTTGCAGATATACCGGTGCATGCACGGGTAACCATCGGTGATGGCAGTGATGCCGCCGTGGCCCGCGCTGCTTTTCAACGGGGTGAGGTCCTGGGGTGTGAAGACAGTCCATTACGTTTTGATGTGGCCGTAGACCCGGTGGAAGGCACCAGTTACCTGACCAAGGGTATGACCAACGCGATGGCCGTCATGGCCATGGCGCCTGAAGGCTCGTTGCACCGGCCTGGACCATCGTTTTATATGGAAAAGTTCGCCGGCCCACCCGCCGTGCGCAACAAGATTGATCCGGTAGCACCGGTGGCAGAGAAACTGGCAGTGGTGGCGCGAGAAACTGGAAAATCAATGAAGGAGTTGATCGTCTATGTGTTGGAAAAGCCACGTCACCGGGCATTGGTCAACGAGGTCTACCTGACAGGTGCGCGGGTTGCGCTTTATCCGGCGGGTGACATTGCGGGTGCCGTCATGGCATCGATCCCCGATTCCGGGATTGACGCGCTGGTGGGAACCGGCGGTTCACCGGAAGGGATTATTTCCGCCTGTGCCATTCGAGCCATTGGCGGTGAGTTCTTCGGCCGACCAGACCCGCAATTGCCCAGTGAACATATAGCGGTCAGGGAAGCAGGCATTTCCACATCGGAGTGGATGGAACGTGATGTCCTGGTGTCATCAGACGAAGTGTATTTTGCGGCAACAGGTATAACGACGGGATTGCTGTTTGACGGTGTTGAAGAGATTGGCGGGCAAGCGCGCACGGAGAGTTTGCTCATATCCGGCGTGACAGGAGAGCGTCACATCCTGACGACCTACCATCCGGTTGGCGCCAGAGACGAAACAATTCAGGTTGATGACAATGCCGACGAATAGACTTGCTGATAGGCCGATCATCCTTGGAATCGTTGGCGATTCCGCTGCTGGTAAAACAACCCTTACGCAGGGGATAGCGAATATCCTGGGTGACGAACGCGTAGTCACCATCTGTACTGATGATTATCATCGATATGACCGTGAAGAGCGACGAAAACGGGGTGTTACAGCACTTGATCCGCAGGCAAATCATATTGATATTCTGGAGCAGCATATTCAGTTATTGCGTCAGGGGCGGCCAATCCTGAAACCGGTTTACAATCATGATGACGGCACGTTGATGGCTCCTGAATACATCGAGCCCCGGGAATACATAATCATCGAAGGCTTGTTGGGATACACGACACGCGCCATGCGCGACTGTTACGATGTAAAGGTGTATCTGGAACCTGTCGAGGACCTCCGGGTTCACTGGAAGATCAGTCGTGATACAGCCCTGCGTGGGTACACTCGTGCGGATGTAATCGACAGTTTGTCGGGGCGCGGCAAGTCGAGCGCGCGTTACATTCATCCGCAACGAACATTCGCCGATATGGTTGTTCACTTTTTCCCGCCTGAGGAAAATGAGGATGAGACCGGCGCCGGTCTGAGTGTTCGCCATACGTTGCGGCCAACGCTGCCGCACCCTGATCTGTCACCTATAATAGAAGCCGGTGCCAAGGCCGGTATCAAACTGGAACTGTCGCGGGATACAGACGGCAAGCCCGTTGATGTACTCGATATTCAAGGGAATATCGGTGTGCGACGGGCGGGCGGTATGGAGGATTTACTGTGGAACCTTATCCCTGAGGCACAGTACCTGCGGGATGAACTGGGCCGTTTCGGTGAAGACGATGAGCGACAGGTCAGTCATACATTGGCGCTTTCGCAACTACTCATTACCTATCACATGGTTAAGGCCGCGTTGGGCCACCATGCAGTTTAAGTCAGTTATTTTGTCACGATTGCGAAGATTGTTTGAAGATTAGTGCTTTTAGTCAAGAAATTGACCTTCAGGTACTGGACTTTTCCACCAGGATTCGCGACAAGCATTCTAAGAATTCCTGGGCAATGTGAATCATGAGGAGGCACTACATGAACAGTGCTGATACAGCGTTGGCTGTAAGCGGCGAGAGTGTTGGCAAAGGCGAAGAGCCTGCTGTTGGCGCGACCAACCATCAAGACATGGCAAATGCCATTCGTTTCCTGTCTGCAGACGCTGTACAGAAAGCCAAGTCTGGTCATCCGGGCATGCCCATGGGGATGGCCGATGTGGCAACCGTTCTATTCTCACAGTTCCTGAAGTTCGACGCGTCGACCCCTGACTGGGTCGATCGTGACCGGTTTGTTCTGTCTGCCGGCCATGGCTCCATGCTGCTGTATGCCGCACTGTATCTTTGCGGTTATGCGGATATGACAATTGACGAAATTCGTAATTTCCGTCAACTGGGCTCGAAGACGGCAGGACATCCGGAGTACGGCCACGCACCGGGCATTGAAACGACGACAGGACCATTGGGGCAGGGGCTGACCACGGCTGTGGGTATGGCGCTTGCCGAGAGAATGGCCAACAACCGTTACGGCGACTCGCTGGTCGATCACTACACTTACGTCATCGCAGGCGACGGGTGTCTCATGGAAGGCATCAGCCACGAAGCAATTTCGCTGGCCGGGCATCTTGGCCTGGGTAAACTTGTCGTCCTGTTTGACGATAATGCGATAACCATTGATGGCGGTGTCGAGCTTTCTGTTGGTGACAATCAGCAGATGCGGTTCGAAGCATCCGGATGGCATGTTGCATCTGTCGACGGTCATGACCCTGACGCCATTGCGGCGGCAATCTCGGCCGCACGTGAAACGGACAAACCGTCAATGATCGCCTGCAAGACGATTATCGGGCGCGGCGCTCCTACAAAACAGGGAAAATCATCTGCCCA
>JAJFID010000134.1 GCA_021775325.1 Rhodospirillales bacterium | reverse complement strand
CGTAGACCGGATGTTCCAGCGCTGAAATGGCTGGACTAGAGGCAAACATCCATCCCCGAAACAGGGTGATGGCGGCCTTGGCCGGGCGGATTTCTGAAATATCAAGGAAAACGGCACTTTCCGGCGTTTCTTCCGGCGGGCGCTTGTCGCAGTGGTGGACAATGATGTCGAGAGTACCAAACCGGATCGAATCGCCTACGCGGCCCTTTAGCGTCGAAATTCGCGCGGTTACCTTGTCCAGTCCCTGCAGCACAGCAACGTCATACGATTCAGCGCGTGATTGATCCCAGGCTGCCAACACCAGCAGGGTTACAAGAAGGCCAGATTTTACGATGCGACAAAACGTTGCCATTGTTGTTACAGGCCTGTTCACCCTATGGTATTTGCGTGGTACCAGCTTATTCCGGGCCACCGGTTGCAAGGAAAATGATCTCGCCGACCTGATCTTCCAGCGAGCGGAAATCCTGGGTCTTGCGTATGGCATCACCGGGCGACAGAAAATCCGGGTCCTGCCCGGGCTGAAGCCGCACGTAATGGCCGCCGAGAATGCCCTCGCTGCCAATCCCGGCAACCGTATCAGCCGGTAGTTTTATATCAGTCGCCACAGACATGGTTACGATGGCATCGTAGGTATCAGGGTCCAGATGCCTGGATGTAACCGTGCCTACTTTGATGCCATTGATGCGAACGTCGCTGCCAACAGTGAGGCCACCAATTTTATAGAATGAGGCGCTGACCTCATAACCGGAGACAGCTTTGACCTGGGCCGTGTTATAGGCAAAAAACACGAACATGCCGGCGACCAGCAGGACGACGGCCCCGAGTACTGTTTCAATTGCATTGCGACCCATAATAAATTCCCGCTATCTGGTATGCCTATTGTGCCGGTGCTTCACGTTTTGATGTGCCTTCGGCGATAATCAGGTCCAGCAGGTCACTGATGACGACGGAACCTTGCGCAAACATGATTTCATCACCGCTGGACAGAAACTCGTAATCCCCGCCGGGTTCAAGTTCCAGAAACTTGGCCCCGAACAGACCCGATGTGTGAATAGCCACGGAAGTATCCATTGGTAATGGAACATCATCGCGCACGGCCAGGGTCAGGACAGCGCGGTACTCAGAATCCAGGGTCTGGCTTTCGACCGTACCGATCTTGATCCCGCCTAATCGTACGTCATCACCGGGATACAACCCATCGACCATATTGAACACGGCCGATATCCGGTAGTGCCCGTCACTGGGATGCTGTGATCCGCCGCCGCCCGTCGTTACCAACGAAACCATGACCGCGAATACGGCTATGGCCAGCGTTCCAGTCAGAATTTCCTTGGCTTCCCGGGTCATTGGACGTGCCTGTACCTGCTGTCATCAAATACTTAAAGACGTTACTCGGGTACCCAGGGCTCGTAGTCGCCCGTGGCAGCAGCCCTGCTCCCGCCGCTTAGATCATGGCCTCTGGGACGATAGGCGCTGGAGGAGCCTGTTGGATTCGCCTCGTGCGGTTTCTGCCATGGTTTTGACCGGGCGGCCTCATTGCTGAGAGGCTCTGCCGTGGTGTGGTGCAACCAGGCATGCCACTCTGATGGCACAGACGATGCCTCCGGTTTACCTTTGTACAGAACCCACCGGCGCTCCCGACCATGAAGTGGCGCTTTCGCGGAATTGTAATAACGGTTTCCAAACTCGTCGGTACCGACGAGTTTTCCATTCATCCACGTATGCAAAAGCGTTCCGATTGTCGCCATAGTCGAGAATCTCCTTATAGGCCCAGCGGCCGACAGCAATATGGCATTTAGCCATTGGCCCGTCCAGTATCCCCTCAATAGTCCCGATCAAATTGTCGCCCAGCGGGGGAAACATACGATGCCCGGGACCACATCATCCGAAATCGCCGGAGTCGCACAGAAAGTTTATGACGATATTGTACTTCAGCGTGGAAGAAGCAATCTGTGTAGTCGCCGCCTGCTGTGGGTTAGCGGTCATTAGCGGAAAATACTGCCCTGACTTTCCGATGTACGGAAGATCCTGGCGGGCCACAATATGGACGCTTGGTCGATGCCAGTCTCGAACCACATCGCACACAGAACCTGTAAAAAATTTCACGCCATTTCGCTTTGTTTTCTGCCGGTTTTGCCACCAAACCGGGGCCAGAAATCAAAGCTGTTAATGGTTCGGAAAGGAATGGCAACCACTATATACAGACAATATTTGGTGCAGGAACACAAAATATTGTGGTGTGCAAGACAAATATTAGCACATTTCGCAGTTATTGCTATTGCGGCGCCGACCAACCCTGGGCTACATATGGTGGGTTGCTCCTGGGCAGGCGCTTTATTTGGTGCCAAAAGCCAGTATAAGGCCAGATTAATGGCGGCGCAACTGGGGGACCGAGTGGTCCAGCAAAAACGGGATTAATAACCAGCTGAGAGAGAGAGTTGGCAGTATGCGCATCACGCGATTCTATACAAAACAAGACACGTCGCCTTACGAGGCATTCGACTTCACCAACGCAACAAGCGAGATCAAGAATCCGGACGGAACCACGGTTTTCTGTTTGAAGGACATGGAGGTACCGGCTCACTGGACGCAAGTCGCCAGTGATGTTTTGGCACAAAAGTATTTTCGCAAAGCTGGCGTTCCGAGCAAAATGAAACGATTTGAGGAGAACGACGTTCCCTCGTGGTTATGGCGCCATATGCCGGATGAGGACGCTCTGGCTGGCTTACCCGAAGATGAACAATATGCGGGCGAAAACAGCGCCAAACAGGTATTTGATCGCCTGGCCGGGACCTGGACCTATTGGGGTTGGAAAGGCGGGTACTTCGATTCTGAAGCAGACGCCCTCGCCTACTTCGATGAAATGCGCTACATGTTGTGCGCCCAGACTGCCGCACCAAATTCGCCCCAATGGTTCAATACGGGACTACACTGGGCATACGGAATTGATGGCCCGGCGCAGGGACATCACTACGTAGACTTCAAATCAGGCGAGCTGGTGGCATCGGAGTCTTCTTACGAGCATCCCCAACCCCATGCCTGTTTCATTCAGGGCATTTCCGACGATCTGGTCAACGAAGGCGGAATCATGGACCTGTGGGTGCGTGAGGCGCGCCTGTTCAAATACGGATCGGGAACGGGTAGTAACTTCTCCAATCTGCGCGGTGAAGGTGAAAAGCTGTCGGGCGGTGGTCAGTCGTCCGGCCTGATGAGTTTCCTGAAGATCGGAGATCGTGCAGCCGGTGCCATCAAGTCCGGTGGAACGACCCGCCGGGCAGCCAAGATGGTCGTGGTCGACGTGGACCATCCTGATGTCGAGCAGTTCGTGAACTGGAAGGTCCTCGAAGAACAGAAAGTCGCGGCTCTCGTTTCAGGTTCGCGCATGGCACAGAAAACCCTGAACGCAGTGATTTCAGCCTGTCACAAGGGTATGGACGCTGACGCCGGTGATGATCGGTTCGATCCCAAGGCCAACGATGCGCTGAAAAAAGCGATTCGCGAGGCGCGCAACGTAATGGTGCCCGAGAACTTCGTGCAGCGGGTTATCGAATTTGCCCGCCAGGGTTACACGGAGATCGAATTCCCGACCTACAATACAGATTGGGATTCAGACGCCTACCTGACCGTTTCCGGTCAGAACTCGAACAATACGGTTCGTGTGACCAATGCGTTCCTTGAGCGTGTTCTGGAAGACGGCGAATGGGAACTGATCCGCCGTACCGACGGACAAGTGGCAAAACGCATCCAGGCTCGCGATCTGTGGGAGCAGATCGGTCACGCAGCGTGGGCCAGTGCTGATCCGGGTATGCAATATGACACGACGATCAACGAATGGCATACCTGTCCGGCCAGTGGGCGCATTAATGCGTCGAACCCCTGTTCCGAATACATGTTCCTAGATGACACGGCGTGCAATCTGGCGTCGCTGAATCTCTATACCTTCATGGGTGCAGAAGGTGAATTTGATGTGCCTGCTTTCCGCCATGCAGTGCGTCTCTGGACTATTACACTGGAGATTTCCGTGTTAATGGCCCAGTTCCCGGCCAAACGTATTGCCGAGTTGTCTTACAATTTCCGCACTCTGGGACTGGGATTCGCCAATATTGGCGGATACCTTATGGCATCTGGAATTCCTTACGATTCCGATGAAGCGCGCTCGTTCTGTGGTGCCGTTTCCGCGTTGATGACCGGTGCGTCCTATGCCACGTCCGCCGAAATGGCGGGGGAAATGGGCGCGTTCCCGAGCTTTGAGGAAAATCGTGAACATATGTTGCGGGTGATTCGCAACCATCGCCATGCGGCCTACGGCAACGCTGATGATTTCGAGGGCCTGGAAACCATCCCCGTTTGCCTGGACACGGTGTCATGCAAGGACGAGGCTCTCGTGGTCGCGGCACAGCAAGCTTGGGATGACGCCCTGCAATTGGGTGAGGCCCATGGTTATCGCAATGCGCAGGCGACGGTTATTGCCCCGACAGGCACCATCGGCCTGGTTATGGATTGTGATACCACCGGTATTGAGCCCGACTTCGCCCTCGTGAAGTTCAAAAAGCTTGCGGGCGGTGGATACTTCAAGATCATCAACAGAATGGCACCGGTCGCGTTAACAAAACTGGGTTACAGCCACTCGGACATCCATGATATCGAACGCTATGCGATCGGTCATGGAACCCTGGCGGGCGCACCCGGCATTAGCATTGATTCGTTGAAAAACAAAGGCTTCACGGACGAAGCTATTGATTTGGTTGAGCGTGCGCTCGGTGATGCATTTGATATACGTTTTGTATTCAATAAATGGTCGCTGGGCGAGAGTTTCTGTACGGACACACTGGGCATTCCGCTCGAAAAGCTTGATGATGTGTCTTTCGACATGCTGGCTGAACTGGGATATGCCAAGTCAGAAATTGATGCTGCAAACGTGTACGTTTGTGGTGCCATGACACTGGAAGGTGCGCCTCACCTTAAAGACGAGCATCTGCCCGTCTTCGATTGCGCCAATCCGTGCGGCAAGACTGGCAAACGGTTCCTGTCCGTGGACAGCCATATCCGGATGATGGCTGCCAGTCAGCCGTTTATCAGCGGTGCGATATCCAAGACAATCAACATGCCGAATTCAGCGTCGGTTGACGACTGCAAGGAAGCCTACATTCTGTCTTGGCGTCTGGGCCTGAAAGCGAACGCGTTGTACAGGGACGGCTCCAAACTGTCTCAACCTCTGTCATCCTCACTCTTTGACGATATTGAAGATGCGGATGAGGCCATTGAGGCAGTGCTTGAGGCACCCTCCGGTAAACGCCCGGAAATTGTCACCGAGCGCGTTATCGAACGCTATGTTGCCCAGCGCCTGCGCCCGCCTGCGCGCCGCAAGGGTTACACCCAGAAAGCCGGTGTCGGTGGTCACAAGGTCTATTTGCGGACTGGTGAGTACGAAGATGGTCGTTTGTCAGAGATATTCATTGATATGCACAAGGAAGGTGCCGCCTTCCGGTCCATGATGAACAACTTTGCCATCGCCATATCACTGGGGCTGCAATACGGGGTGCCACTGGAAGAATACGTTGAGGCATTTACGTTCACCCGGTTCGAGCCGTCCGGCATTGTCGAAGGCAATGAAACCATCAAGATGGCCACATCCATCCTTGACTATATCTTCCGTGAACTTGCCGTTTCCTATCTTGGACGGAACGACCTTGCACATGCCCAACCCAGTGATTTGCTGCCCGACAGTATTGGACGTGGTGCTGAGGAAGGCCGTTTGAGCGCGGAACACACCGGTGCCATGGAAGAAGCCGTGGCAAGATGTGCATCACGCGGCTATGTGCGTTCCAAGTTGACGGTTATCAGCAATGAGCAGTCTGCTGCGGGGGGAACCGTCGCCGCATCGGGTGGTGGTGCCACGGTTGTTGCGTCTGGACCCGGCGGTAACGGGAGCAACGGCGGCAATGGCAGCATGCAGCAAATGGTTTCCACGTCTGAATCGTCTATGGCTATTACCGTTTCAGCCGATGTTATGGAAAGAACCGACGGGCGGCTGGATAGTGTCCGCGAGGCACGAATGAAGGGATTCGAAGGCGATGCATGTGGTGAGTGTGGTAATTTCACGCTCGTACGCAATGGAACATGCCTGAAATGTAACACGTGTGGCGGAACGAGCGGTTGCTCCTGATATCCGCCATCTAAAAGGATCCTCCCTGGGAAACTTGGGGCGCTTCCGGCTTTGCCGGAGCGCCTCTTTTTTGGCGGGTTTGGGTGCCTGGCGTGACACCATGACTGGTTCGCACTTTCTGACATGAACCTGAATAGGGTCGACTTCATTGCCGTCTAATGCCAGACTACGGGTTGGTGCAAGGGGTGAATCACCGATTTTGTTCCGTGATTTATCGGAATGTCCTGACTGTACACTCATGGCGTGATAAGAGCCGTGCGCGGGAGCTGGAAGAAGTATGCCGGATATTGATGGGCAGAGATTTGTGGTTGTTGACGACGATGACGTCCTGTCGACAATGATGAGCAAGCTTCTGACGCAATCTGGTCATGAGGTTACAGTATTTTCGTCCGGCGACGAGGCCTTACAAAAGATATCTGACCTGGCACCGGACTGCGTTCTTCTTGATTTGATGATGCCCGGCGTTGACGGCCTGACGGTGCTGCAGGGTCTGGTTGAGTTGGAAAGCCTGTCCAATACCCGGTTCATTGTGGTTTCGGCCAAAGGATATGAATTTGATCGCCAGCAGGCCTATCGATTTGGTGCCCACGGATTTCTGACAAAACCACTAAATCCAAACACGTTTGTCGATCAGGTCAGCAGAATTCTCGGCGACCACATGAACGTGAGTTTCTGGGGCGTGCGCGGGACCCTGCCGGTGACGGGTGAGTCATCTTTGCGGTATGGCGGCAATACGTCATGTGTTTCAATTGAATTTCCGCGCGACCAGGTTTTTATCTTTGACGCTGGTTCAGGTATCAAGAGACTGTCGGACCACCTGCTGTCCCAGCAGCGCAAACGTATTGATGGCAAGATTTTCATATCTCATCCGCATTGGGATCATATTAATGCCCTGCCCTTTTTTGTGCCGCTGTACATGCAGGGTAACGAGTTCGAAATTCTTGGAGCACAACACGGCAGCCTGTCCATCCGCGAAATCGTTTCTGCCCAGATGGACGGCGTATATTTTCCAATTACGGTGAAAGAGTTTGCAGCGCGGGTTTATTTCAGGGATTTGCGTGAAGAGACCATCGAACTGGACAACATATCTGTATCCACCATGTTGTTGTCACATCCGGGTGTCTGTCTCGGATATCGCATTGATTACAACGGGCGATCTGTCAGTTACATCACTGACAATGAAATGTTTTTGGAAGATAACGAATTCCATAATCCTCACTATGAGCAGAAGCTCGCTGACTTTGTGCGCGGTACGGATATTCTGATCACCGATACCACCTACACAGATTCCGAATACAAATCAAAGGTGGGCTGGGGGCACTCCTGTGTCAGCAAGGTCGCCAATCTGGC
>JAJFID010000133.1 GCA_021775325.1 Rhodospirillales bacterium | reverse complement strand
GTGGATGGGTCAATCGAACTCACGCGTGAGGTTCGCGATGAAATTCACTGCACACTCAGGATCTGGGATGACCTCGTCGCGTCGTGGCAGAAAGACGGTCACAGCCAGGATGTGGAGGTTCTGCCATCATTGCTCGCGAGCACGCACCGTTTTCTGGTCGAAAACTATCCGATCATGCACAGTTGGTGAACGTCGTTTGGGGGGCGATGCAGTGGCGTGTGTTTTATGCGCCGGAAGTGAGTTTGGAAGAGGGGCTTCCGATGCGAGAGGTCATTCGAGCTCAAATCGAAAAATTAGATCAAATTTTGTATGCATTTGATAATTGTTGAGCCGATGCCCGCACATTGCCGTCATCGTCTTGTTCAAGACGCATAAGCACATGACACAAGCCGCCCGATGGAGCTCCCATCCAATTGCCAACTAGACGGGCTCGCTCGTCCCTTTCCGTACTAGATGAGAGAATCTTGACCCACGTTTCCTTACCGACATAGGACGGCACAATGTTACTAAGTTGACACCAAGTACCAGCGATTAAATCTGGTATCGCAACGAGGTCCTCTGACCAGGAAGGGGCGTCATTGTTATCAGTAGTCAGGAAAGTCATGTCGGCGGGGTTTTCCCAGCCAACTAATCCAAATATTAGGTAACTCGCCAAACGGCCAAGTTGCTCACGACGATCAAACGTTTCTAAAGCTTCATCGTGATCGCTAATCCAATATGAAGATTGTTTTTGCTCACGTAATCCCGATGTTATCATCGCGAGCAGACTGGCGAGTCGGAACATTTTTTCGATTGTTCCATTTGGCGTACCTTTGGGGAAACAGTCAGGAAAAATTTCAGAAAGAGAGCTTGCTCCGCCCGGCATGAATCTACTAATCCGGTTATCAACCAAGATTGTCAGAGTGTTTCCACGAATCATATTTGCGGTGTCTAGGAATGGATTGAGAGCTTTTCGGCGGACAGCTTCTCTTAACTGTTTAAAGGATATTCGACGTCCGTCAGGTAACCATTGTTTACGAAACTCGTCCCTGCCGACAATCCAATTGGCGATGCCGCGTTCAGTAGTGATGAGAAATGAATACGCTTCGTGAGTGGCTTCCTTGTGTTGGCCGGAATAGTCACTTGCGATAATCATCTTGCTGTCGTTTACAGGGATAAGGGAATTTGGATAGCTCCAGTCTAAAATGGCTAAAGATTGACTAAGCTCAAACAGAAATCCTGATCGTTCCTCGTGTATTCGTTTCCAAACAACCATCAGACTGAATTAGTTAGTGAATTTGGACACTGTCTACCTCCATCTTAAATGAGGGCCATACGAATAGATCACCGCCGCAGCGGCTTGTACTTGATCCGGTGCGGCTGGTCGGCTTCGGTGCCGAGGCGGCGGTGTTTGTCGGCTTCGTATTCTTCGTAGTTGCCTTCAAACCATTCCACGTGGCTGTTGCCTTCGAAGGCCAGGATGTGTGTCGCCAGCCTGTCCAGGAACCAGCGATCATGGCTGATGACCACGGCGCAGCCGGCGAACTCGGCCAGGGCTTCTTCCAGCGCGCGCAGGGTATCCACGTCCAGATCGTTGGTGGGCTCATCCAGCAGCAGCACGTTGGCTTCGCTCTGCAGCATCTTGGCCAGATGCACACGGTTGCGTTCACCGCCCGATAACTGGCCGACCTTTTTCTGCTGGTCGCCGCCCTTGAAGTTGAACCACGACACGTAGGCACGGGACTGGATTTCCCGTTTGCCCAGAGTCAGGATATCCAGACCGCCGGAGATTTCCTGCCACACGGTCTTGTCGTCGGCGAGGGAGTCGCGGGACTGATCCACATATCCCAGCTTGACCGTGTCGCCGATGCGCAGACTGCCGTCGTCCGGTTTCTCAGCCTGGGTGATCATCTTGAACAGGGTGGTTTTGCCAGCACCATTGGGGCCGATCACACCGACAATACCGCCGGGCGGCAGCTTGAAGGACAGATCATCCATCAGCAGTTTGTCATCGAATGCCTTGGTCACATCATCGGCCTGGATCACCAGATCGCCCAGGCGCGGTCCCGGCGGGATTGAAATCTGTGAGGCGCTGATGCGTTTTTCCTGGGCTTTGGCGAGCAGGTCATCATAGGCCGTGATACGGGCCTTGGATTTGTCGTGACGACCCTTGGGCGAGGTCCGTATCCATTCCAGCTCGGTCTTGAGAATACGCTGACGACCACCCTCATCGCGGGATTCCTGTGCCAGACGTTTTTCCTGCTGTTCCAGCCAGGCGGAATAGTTGCCTTCGTAGGGGATGCCCTTGCCCCGGTCGATCTCCAGAATCCAGCCGGTTACGTTATCCAGGAAGTAGCGATCATGGGTTACGATCATGACCATGCCGGGGTATTCGCGCAGGTGCCGTTCCAGCCACGCCACGGATTCCGCATCCAGATGGTTGGTGGGCTCATCCAGCAACAGGATTTCGGGTTTTTGCAACAACAACCGGCACAGCGCCACGCGGCGGCGTTCACCACCCGACAGGTTTTCAACACCCGCATCCGCAGGCGGACAGCGCAGCGCGTCCATGGCGATGCCGATCGTGCGTTCCAGATCCCAGCCGTCGGCCGCATCGATCTGTTCCTGCAGTTCGCCCTGTTCAGCCAACAGATCGTTCATTTCGTCATCGGTCATGGGGTCGGCGAATTTGGCCGAGACTTCGTTGAACCGGTCCAGCAGTGCCTTGGTACCACCCATGCCGTCGGTGACGTTTTCTTCCACGTTTTTGGCCGGGTCCAGGTCTGGTTCCTGCGACAGGTACCCCACATTGATGCCGTCCGCGGCCCAGGCTTCACCACCGAAATCTGTATCCATACCGGCCATGATTTTCATGAGCGTGGATTTACCGGCACCATTGTGACCCAGCACACCGATCTTGGCATCGGGCAGGAACTGGAGCGTGATGCCGCGCAAGATCTCTTTCCCGCCGGGATAGGTCTTGGTCAGGTTCTTCATCACATAGGCGTATTGATAGGTGGCCATCTGGCAGGTTCCTTGGTGTTCTGGTCTCAGAGTGCATCGTTTTCGAGCGGCCTGTCCGACAGCCCGGGCACCACATAGCATATCCCTTCGACAGACCCAATACCGTGATGTAAGGTAATCCGCACAACAGGCAAAAATGCCGAAAACGAATTCCTGGGGAACGACAATGTACGCCATTCGTACAGCGATCATGGTTGCGGGCATAGTGCTGCTGGCGGGCGGGCTGTTGCTGGCTCAGGGCCAGCCTACGCAGGCTGTGTCCAACAATGCCACCTATGATATGGATTACTTCCTCAATCAGTCCCACCCGTTCGATACGGCGGTCACGCCGACGGCCCCTGCGGCGACCCTGCCAGTGGTCAGCCCGGATTACCGCGCTGCTGATGAGCTGGATGATCCCGATGATATGGACGACCTGGATGATATGGACGATCTGGGGCTCGATGATCTGGCCGATGCAGATATGGCGGAGGACGATGGTGATCCGCTTGAATCCATGAACCGGGTGATCTTCGAGTTCAACCAGGTGGTGGAGATGGTGCTCTTCAAGCCCATCGCCTATACCTATAATGCTGTTGTGCCGCAAATGGGGCGGGATGCCATTGCGGATTTTCTGTCCAATCTGTCCAGCCCCGTGGTGCTGGCCAATGACCTGATGCAGGGTGAGTTTGGACGGGCCTTTGAAACCGGCCAGCGCACCCTGATCAATACCACCATCGGTGCCGGTGGTGTGTGGGATGCCGCCGAATGGATGGGCATTCCGGAACATGACGAGGACTTTGGCCAGACTCTGGCGACCTGGGGTGTGGGCGAGGGCTTTTATCTGGTGGTGCCGCTGTTGGGGCCAAGCAACCCCCGCGACCTGTTCGGCCAGTACGGCGTCGATTCCCTGATTGATCCGGTTGCCATTTATCTGGACAACGAAGGTCAGGACGACTGGCAATTGGTGCGTGCAGGCTCTGAAGCGCTGGTCGGTTATGCGGCCATTGTGGACCAGCTTGACCAACTCGAGGCCACATCGCTTGATTATTATGCCGCTCTGCGGAGCCTTTATCGCCAACGCCGCAACGCGGAAATCAGCAATAATCCAGCGGGCATCACTATGGACACGAATTTAATCGACACCATGAACGCCCAGGAAATACCGGACGACTTTTGACGGCTAGCTCAAACAGAACGGTCAGAATTTGCGAATTCAGACCAGAAAGTGTCTGTTTTGTGTCAATTACACGTGATTTCGCGCGGTTATGCTGCTGTTGGCGGAGTTTAATTCACAGAATGCCGCAATTTTTTTGTGGTTGAAAATAGCCAAACAAATTTTTTTCTGTTGTAATACAAATTCTGTGACGCGATGATATCAGTATCAATGTCAGCTACGACGCGGGGACAAAAATATCGGCAAACAGATATGACATTGGGTTGTGGCGACGCGTTAATCGATACAACAAGAGTGGGGACGGAAAAAAATAATAAGATACTGATCCACAATACAAATTGGTAAACCAATAATTCTACGTAAACAGGGAGAAGAAACGGATGACTAAGAAACCAGAAAAAACAGAAGTAGGTTATGCGGACCTCAATGGGGCCGACAAAGACCTGCTTCACACCGCGTTGAATCGCGGCGCTTCACGTCGTGAAGCAATCAAGATGATGGCAGCTACAGGCCTTTCTGTTGCTGCTGCGGGTACCATTGTAACCTCGGCAAAAGACGCCATCGCTGCTACGCCCAAGAAGGGCGGCAGTGTCAAGATGTGTCCCAGCCTGCACGGTCCGGATGATCGTTTGATTCCCGCACAGTTCACATCAACAGTGGATTACACTCGCGGTCGGGCACACTATAACGGCCTGACTCAGTTGAACGATGACATTACTCCACGACCTGAATTGGCTGAAGAGTTCAGTCCGAACGCGAACGCGACAGAATGGACCTTCAAACTTCGCAAGGATGTCACCTTCCATGACGGAAGCAAGTTCACGGCTGACGATGTCATGTACACCATGGCCCAGCACTACGGTGATGACTCTGTTTCTGTGGTTAAAACACTGGTTTCCGAGGTTAAGGAATGGAAGAAAGTTGGCCCGTATGAGGTCAAGGCTATTCTCGAAAGTCCAAACTCTGATCTCGCCACCCTGATGGGTGAGAAACAGTTCAAGATCATGAAGGAAGGATCGGCTGAAGCGTATAATGCTGACGGTACGCTGCCTCCGGGAACGGGGCCTTTTACTCTGGAAGACTTCCAGCCCGGTGTTCGTTCCAGGCACGTGCGCAATGAGAATTACTGGCGCGAAGGTGCGAATTTTGACGAAATTGAGGTGTTTGCCATCACGGATCCGGTTGCGCGCGTCAATGCGTTGCTTTCCGACGATGTGGACATGGTCGCCCAGGTGGATCCGAAAGCCGTTAAACAGGTTGAATCGACAGACGGAGCTGAAATCAAGTCCACCCCATCGTCTGCGTATTTTGGTATGTGCATGATGCTGGACAGAGGGCCGGGCCAAAACGCGGACTTCGTCAAGGGTATGAAATTCCTGCATCGTCGTGACAAGGTCGTGAAATCAATCCTTAAAGGTCAGGGCACGGTTGGTAATGATCATCCTATTAATCAGGCGTTTGGTCCGGATTTTTGTTCTGAACTACCCGTCCGCCCCTACGATCCGGATCAGGCCAAATTCCATCTGGACAAGTCCGGTATCACTTCCGCCGAAGTTAATGTGGCTGAAGTTTCACCCGGTATTACAGATGTATGCCTGATGTGGCAGCGTGAATGTTCCAAGATTGGCTTTGACCTTCAAGTCAAGAAGGTCCCGACTGATGGTTACTGGGGTGCCGTCTGGATGCAGACACCTATCAATGTCGTAGCATGGAACATGCGCCCAACGGCCACTATCCAGCTTGATATTGCGTTTGCTCCGGATGCACCATGGAATGATACCTATTGGAAAAACGAGCGGTTTGGCCAGTTGCTACAAATGGCCAGATCGGAAACCGATCCGGCCAAGCGTCATGAAATCCAGTGCGAAATGCAGACACTGGCCCATGACGGTTCTGGCATGATCATTCCGGCCCACAACAACGTCGTGGACGGTCATGGATCTGACATTATGGGTATTCCAAGTCTTCCGCTCGGTATTCTGGGTGGATGTGAATGGCCTGAATTCGCCTGGAAGGCGTAATAATCGTCTGTCGATAATAAATACCACCAGCCCGGAGGTTCTCTTCGGGCTGGTGTACTACTCTTCCACAGCCAATCTCCCTGAATAAAAGCAATAATATACGGGGGAAAAAGGAGGTTCAGGCTTATGGGGCCCATGATTTTTCGACGCATTGTAATTGGCTTCATCACCCTGTGGGTGGTGTCGGTTATTGTTTTCTTTGGCCTGTCAATTCTTCCCGGTGATGCAGCCGCCATTCAGTTGGGTCAGGCCGCCACCGAAGAAAGTCTCGCAGCCCTTCGTGCCCAACTGGGTCTCGACCGACCCGCCTATATTCGATACTTCACCTGGCTGGGCGGGATGGCAACCGGTGACATGGGCATTTCCAATGCCGGTGGTGCCACCATTGCCAGCCTGATTGATTTCCGATTAATCAAGACCCTTGAACTGGGTGGTATCGTGGCCGTGATTTCCGTGCCGCTGTCCATCTTTCTGGGGCTGGCGGCAGCCATGTATCCCGGTACCTGGCTTGACCGTATTTTGACATTTGGCACCATGAGCCTTGTGGCCGTGCCCGAATTCCTGATTGCCACGTTCCTGGTTCTTATATTTGCAGTCAAACTGCAGTGGATGCCGTCCATCGCCTATATGAGTGGTGGTGAGTCCCTCTGGGAATGGCTCCATGCGCTTGCGATGCCCATCCTGACTCTGGTCATTGTGGTATCGGCCCAGATGATCCGCATGACACGTGCGGGTATCCTGAACGTGATGAACTCGCCTTATATTGAAATGGCGATCCTGAAAGGGGTGGCCCGCAAACGCATTATTCTGCGCCATGCCCTGTTTAACGCCATTGGCCCCATCATCAATGTTATTGCGCTGAATCTGGCCTATCTGGTCAGCGGCGTGGTTATCGTTGAAACCATTTTCGCCTATTCAGGATTGGCCAAGTTGATGATTGATGGTGTGCAGACCCGTGACTTCCCACTCGTCCAGGCCTGCGCCATGATTTTCTGTGGCACCTACGTCCTGCTGCTTCTGACAGCGGACATTGGGGCCATTCTGTCAAATCCGCGTCTGCGGAAGCCGAAGTAAGGGGGGGATAGATCATGAGTGATACATCTGCAAATACCGAAGAAACCGGCGCCGCTGAGAAAGAAGTCGATACGATCGACAAGTTTGCGGAACTGCCTGATGCGCCGCCCAAGAAGGGTATAAAACTTTCGTGGGTTGGCAAAGTCTCAGTTGCAATCGTTGCGGCCTGGGTTGTGGTCGCTTTTATTGGCCCGTGGATCGCGCCTTTTCATGAGGCAGAATTTATCGTCGATGACAGTTATGTACCGTCTGGCGGTTGCCCGGAAATGCTGGAAGAACTATTCGATCTTGACGAGTGGACGCCAGACGCCATAACCCAGTACTGTACTGAATCAGACACAATACTGTTTCTGGGCTCAGATTATCTGGGGCGTGATACCTTCTCCCGCATTATCTGGGGGGCTCGTACAACGATTGGCATTTCGTTCGTCGCCACGTTGTTTGCTTACTTCGTGGGCATAACGCTTGGTATCGGCGCTGCTGTCAGTGGCGGATGGATCGACATGGTTCTCAGCCGGTTCAACGAGTCCATTCTTTCCCTGCCCAGTATCATGCTGGGTCTGATTGCCGTTGCGGCATTGGGCTCGACAATACCGATCCTGATCATAACAGCGGCGTTAATCTACGCCACCAGCGTGTTCCGAATAGCGCGCGCACTGGGTCAGGACATCATGGTGCAGGATTTTGTGGAAGCCGCCCATGCCCGAGGTGAGGGCCTGTGGTGGATTATCACCCGCGAGGTTTTGCCCAATGCGGCCATGCCTCTGCTCACTGACTTTGGCCTGCGGCTGGTGTTCGTCATCCTGTTTATATCAAGCCTGAGCTTCCTGGGTCTGGGCGTTCAACCGCCTATGGCCGACTGGGGAAGCATGGTGCGTGAGAATATGCAGGGTCTCGGATATGGCTCTTATGCTTCCATATGGCCTGCGGTTGCCATCGGCACCCTGACCATTTCCATCAACCTGATTGTCGACGATATTTCAGCGAAATCCGGCGGCAGTCTCGCAAAGAAAATGGTGTAATCATGGCCTTATTGGAAGTCGACAATCTAAAAATCCAGGCAATGAAGGACGATGGGACGCCTGTTCCCATCGTCAAAGGTGTGTCTTTTGAAATCAAGGCGGGTGAAGTGGTAGCATTGATCGGTGAATCCGGTTCGGGCAAAACCACGATCTCCCTGGCTTCTCTGGCCTACACCAAACCTGGTCTTGAGTTCAGTGGCGGTGAGGTTCGCCTGCATGGTGAAGATTTGCTGACCATGGATCCCCTCAAACAGCGTGATATGCGCGGGCAGAGGGTTGCCTATCTGGCGCAAAGTGCGGCAGCAACCTTCAATCCGGCTATCACCATCGGTGAACAGGTCACGGAATCTGCGGTGCTGCATGGTATCCTGAGCCAGGAAGAAGCCACCAAACGTGCCGAAGAACTCTATGTGGCGCTTGAATTACCTGATCCGGATCGGCTGGGCGGTCGTTATCCGCACCAGGTATCCGGCGGACAGTTACAGCGCCTCATGGCGGCCATGGCCCTTGTGGGCAAACCAGACCTGCTGGTGCTGGATGAACCAACCACGGCCCTTGACGTGACGACCCAGATCGAAGTGCTGAAAGCCTTCAAGAAAGTCATCAGGGAACAGGGTTCAGCGGCAATCTACGTGACTCACGACCTGGCCGTTGTGGCCCAGGTCGCGGATCACATCGTCGTGCTGTACAGCGGCGAGGTTCAGGAACAGGGACCGGTTGACCAGATTATCAACCATCCAACCCACGATTACACCCGCCGCCTGATGGCGGCTGTGCGGCCAACACCCACAGCGGGCATGGGCGATGATACCGAGCATGGTCACGGTCGGTCCGAAGCGGCGATCGCCGCCAGGGGCATTACCGCCGGTTATGGCGGAATTGTTGATGGTGAACCCGCCGTGACTATTCTGCGCGATATCAATGTTGAGGTCGAACGCGGTGATGTGGTCGGTGTGATCGGCGAATCCGGTTGTGGCAAGTCAACGCTGGCCCGCGTTATGGCGGGGCTGTTGCCAAGCGCCAGGGGCGAGATCGTATTGGGTGGCAAGACCCTTGCTCCTGCATTGAAGGACCGTGATCGCGACGAACTTCGCAAGGTTCAGTTCGTATTCCAGATGGCCGATACGGCGCTTAATCCGCGCCAGTATATCGGCGACATTCTTGGCCGCCCGGTCGAGTTCTATCTGGGCCTGACGGGACAGGAAAAGCGTAAACGTGTTGCCGAACTGCTGGATATGGTGGAACTGCCGATTGCGTTTGCTGAACGGTTCCCCATGGAACTGTCTGGCGGTCAGAAGCAGCGTATCAATCTGGCCCGTGCCCTGGCTGGTAATCCGGAAGTCCTGCTCTGTGACGAAGTGACATCAGCTCTCGATTCCATCGTGGGCGCCAACGTCATCAAGTTGCTTACGGCGCTGCGCAACAAGACGGGTGTATCCTTCGTGTTCATTTCGCATGATTTATCTACGGTGGGCTCGTTTGCCGACAAGATCGTGGTGCTGTATGCCGGGCGTGTGGTTGAACAGGGACCGACCGATCAGGTTCTCTCGCCTCCATACCACCCCTATACCAGGCTTCTGATTACGTCTGTGCCGGAACTGCGGATTGGCTGGCTGGAAGACACCATGCAAACGCGCGAAGCGGCGGCTGGTATCGCTCGCGGTGTGGAGATCACGGCAGTGGGTTGTCCGTTCTTCAACCGCTGTCCGATTGCCATTCCGGGCACGTGTCAGCTTGAGGTGCCACCTGTGCGCCTGCACGGCGATGGTCACCAGATAGCCTGTCACCATACCCTTGACGAGGTTGAGGAAAGTGAAGCAGGTCCTCAGCAGATTCTGCATGGTTACGAGAAACCAATCATGGACGACGACGCGGCCAAGAAACCATAACGTTGTCCTGACAAACAAGTTTGGCCCGGCTTTCCCTTGGGGTTAGCCGGGCCTTTTCTTTTGCGGGTAATCCTACGAGGACTTGACCAGTCTCTGACACAGCATCTTTGAGATGTTCAGTAACATCTTGGCCGCGGCTTCCGGGGCGGTCTGAATAATCTGGCTGATGGCGCTTTCACTCAGGCTGACAATACGCACGTCCGTGGTTGCGGCGTACACGTCCATGGTTCTCGGCTCGCGCAACAGGAAGGCGATCTCGCCGAACACATCGCCCGCGCGCAGGTAAGCGACCGTGGCATCGCCATCGTGAACATCCAGAATGCCCGACAGTACCACAAACAGGTTGGTGGACGGATTGCCTTTTTTCAGAACCCGGTCGCCCTGTGTGCATTCGATGATGCTGCTTTTATCCAGACAGGCCTGTGTTTCCTGCTCCGTCATGCTGTCGAACAGCGTGACACGGCTGTCATCAAGCGGATCAAGGGCTGCGTGAATAGTGGCCCAGTATTCGTCCCCGTCGCTTAAACGCTGGCTCAGTACGGCGCTGCCGTCATGCAGGATGCGGATGGCGTCACCGGGCACAAGGGCCTCATCACCGAAGTCCTGCAGCACTGTTAACAAGGGTGATCTGATGGACCGCATATAGTCCAAATCTTCCGGAACCATGAGCAATGGAATCAGATAACCGGTTTCCGCGCTGTTGACGTTATGTCGGGAATAGGTCCTGAAACCCATGCCCTGATACAGGCTCAACAGGTGCGGCTCTGAATCCCCGAATACGAGTTGAATGCGGTTCTCGTTCACAAATTCCAGATAGGTAGAGAACATGCGAAACAGAAGATCAGTGCCACGCCAGGGCCTGGTCACCATGAACCGTTCACTGACAATAAGTTGCTCCGGTGGAATGGTGTCGAGAAAGGGTGCCAGATCATACTGGCCGACCATGCGTTCGGGGAAGGACGCGTCGGCACCCCAGGTCAGGCGCATGGTGCCGACCACCTCGCCGTCCTCCACAGCGAGATACAAACGACTGTACTCGTCATAGGGCTCAATCATGCGCCGATTATCATGATCGGCGATAGAATGGTACCGCCCCATTTCTTCCACATAGACGTCGTACCGCAATCGGTAGACCGCCTGTTTCTGCTCTTCAGTGGTTGCCGGATAGATGCCGGATTCCATGCACGGGTCCTTACAGGATAATTGTGGCGAACGCCCCGTCCGTAAACCAGAGTTCTTCAAGATTGTCGCCCGGTCCGGCCCGGTCAACAATCAGAAAATCCTGTTCCGCGACCAGCGGCAGCAGCGGATGATGCCATACATTTCGGCCGTACTGAACACCCTGTACTCCTGTCGCCAGGAAAGCATGCAGGTTATCCGGCCCCGGTGTTTCAACGTCATCAGCAACCACGACCAGCCAGTCGTCCGGCGAGACCGGATAAAATGCCTGACTGGATATCGGGTGGCGTTCCATCATCCTGATTTCCATGGGCGTGGGACGAGCGGTGCCCCGGAACATAGAGATGATCGGTGTGCCGCCTTCGGCCTGTGTATCGGCCACAGCCAGTTTGTGAAACCGCGTCGTTGTTCCTTCGTTGATGGGATAGGATTGAGCGCCTTCGACCTCGATAACCGTGCCAAAGGGCGCAAAGGAGTCCTTTGTCAACGCCACAGGGGTCAGGCGACGATCCGTCATTTCACCAGCTTTCCATTAACTCGCAAACGGCTGACGCCCCCGTCGGGGTGAATGTTCAGGCGCACATGGCTGACAGGTCCAATATCATGCAGGGAATCAGACTCAAACATGTGGATATGATCCGCGTTCAGTTTCTGCTCACCCATGAGTTCGGCCCAGAACATGGACTGGGTGATGATGGACTGGTCTGTTCCGTACTCCACCAGTGCGGCCTGAATGGAGCAGCGGTCGGGGAAATTGCCCTTGAAATGGGCGGTATCCACTTCGATGCTGTCAATAGTGCCGGGCGCGCCCAGTGCAACAATCAGCCAGTCATTGCCCGGCTCACGTCGGCGGCGGGTTTCCCAGCCGTCACCCATATTCACACCACGGCCTTCGCTGAGCACCGCCCAAACATCGCCGTAGTGGGCATTGTTGTAACCCACGACCCGACCACCATTCTTCAGTGCGGACAGCTCAATCACCTCCGTATCCGGGGTGCTGCTGAAATCACAATGTGGATTGCCGTACACACGAAGCCGCGCAACACCACCGTCCGGATAGATGTTCAGGCGCAACCAGTTCCACGGGCCCGGCTGATCAACCGCGACAAAATGGTGGGCGTCTGCGCCCAGTGTCTGGCTGGGCACGATCTCGGTCCACACGGTATCGTCGCCGGGTTCCTGATCCGAGAGACAGGCTTCCAAAGCGGCGGCCGGTGGGAAGTTGCCCGTAAAGTGAGACGTATCAATATCCACACCGGTAATGTGTCCTGCCACACCGAGACGGATCAGGCACCAGTCGTGACCGCCGTCACGGCGGCGGCGGCTTTCCCAGCCGTCCATCCATTTGCCATTGTCGTCGAACTTGTCAGCAATGAAGACCGGATCACTGTCCTGGATCATGCGCTCGTGGGCTGCAAAAAAGTCATCCGAGGCGCGCACGGTTTCGCTGCCCAAACGTGGCGACGCCAGATTGACGGTGCCCAGCGTAAACTCAGGCTGCATAAAGTCAGACTGCGTAAAGTCAGGCAGGGTAGAAGGAGAGTCAGACATTCAATTTCCTCATATGGACTAATCTATTGTTCGGCGATGGTGCACAGCCGCAGGTAGGCGATACGGTGCACCTGATCGAGGGCTTCGCGAAATTCGTCGTCGTAGTCATTGTGGACGCGGCGTTCGAAAACTTCGAGAATTTCGGCCCGCTGGTATCCCTTGACGGCGAGGATAAACGGGAACTGGAATTTCTCCTGATATTCCGTGTTCAGTGTTTGAAACCGTTCGAACTCGTGGGCTGTGCATTGATCGAGCCCGGCTCCGGCCTGCTCTGATGTGGACTCCGCTGTGAGTTCACCCTGTACTGCCAGTTTCCCGGCCAGATCGGGATGCGCCCTGAGCAAAGCCAGTTTGCGGGCCTCGTCGGCGGTTTCCAGATGTTGTTTCATGAACTCAGACAACCCTTCCGCCGTGTCCGCCTCGGCGGGCAGGGTGGCATCAAAGCAGGCTTCCGCGATCCATGGAGAATGCTCGTAAACACCGCCGTAAATCGAGACGAATGTGGCCCGGTCCAGTGAACCCGGCGGCGATTGATTGAACCTATGTGTGCTCACCCCCCGGTCTCCACACAGGGGTGATGGGCATGCCAGTGCCGGGCGATATCAGACCGTCGGCAAACCCATACATCGTCATGGCCCAGCACATAGTCGAGAAACTTCTTCAATGCCTGAAATCGACCGGGTCTTCCGATCAGGCGACAATGCAATCCCACGGACATCATTTTCGGTGCGCTGGAGCCCTCTTCATACAAGGTATCAAACGCATCACGCAGATAGGTCAGGAACTGGTCGCCACAGTTAAATCCCTGGGGCGATGCAAACCGCATGTCGTTTGTATCCAGCGTATAGGGAACGATCAGATGAGGCGTATCGACAACAGTGCTCCAGAATGGCAAATCGTCCGAGTAATCGTCGGCGTCATAAAGAAATCCACCGTGTTCGGCGACCAGTCGACGGGTGTTCTCGCTGGTGCGACCCGTATACCAACCCACCGGTGCGGCGCCGCTGATCCGGGTCAGAATTTCCATGGCCTGTTCCATGTGCTCGCGCTCCGTGGTTTCCGGAACGCCGTGATAGTTGATCCAGCGCAGACCGTGACTGGCAATTTCATGGCCATCACGTACGGCACGTTCAATCACATCAGGGTTGCGTTCCGCAGCCATGGCCACCGCAAACACGGTCAACGGCACCTGACGCTGGGAAAACAGGTCCAGAATGCGCCAGACACCGGCGCGGGAGCCGAACTCGTAAATGGATTCCATGGACATGTGGCGGGCACCGTCGAATGGTTGGGCACCGATAATTTCCGACAGGAATGTCTCGGACGCCGCATCACCGTGCAGGACACAGTTCTCTCCGCCCTCCTCGTAGTTAAGCACGAACTGAACGGCCACACGCGCGCCGCCGGGCCAGTTGGCCTGGGGAGGTTCGGCACCATAACCGATCATATCGCGGTCGTACGTCATCGCGGGTTCACCAAAGAGAGTTCAGTTATCAGGAGGACTGTACAATAACACTTAACATATCGCCGTATTGTCAAAATTTATTTGAAGGTAAACCGTGAAATCTGCAACCCACTTAACACGACTGTAGACTATGATACGGCAACCACCTGACGCTGCCTGGGCATTATGCCCCACAGGCAACAGGGCATTATGCCCCATAAGCTACAGAATATCGATAATACGGGAATACGTTTATGGAAACACTGATTCACGACTGGTTGAGCCTGCTGTTCCGCTGGCTGCACGTAATTACAGGTATCGCCTGGATCGGGTCTTCTTTCTATTTCATGTGGCTGGATGCGAGTCTGCGTAAACGTGAGCATCTGCCCGAAGGGGCGCACGGCGAAAGCTGGTCCGTGCATGGCGGCGGGTTCTATCACGTGCAGAAATATCTGGTCGCACCAGAGCGCATGCCGGAAGAGCTGCACTGGTTCAAATGGGAATCCTACATGACCTGGATTTCCGGCTTCAGTCTCATGGCGATTGTCTATTACTGGGGCGCGGAAAGTTACCTGATCGACCGCTCGGTCATGGATATTACGGCCGGAACCGCCATTCTCATTTCGGTTGGATCACTGGTCGTGGGCTGGGTGTTTTATGATGTGCTGTGCCGCTCGCCCCTGCGGGATCACGGCGCTCTGCTGTTTGTCATCCTGTTTGCCGGTATCGTTGTCGCGGCCTACGGATATTCGCTGGTGTTTTCGGGCCGGGCGGCGTTTGTGCATGTGGGGGCCATGGTCGCGACCATGATGTCGGGCAATGTGTTCATGGTCATCATCCCTAATCAGAAAAAAGTTGTCGCCGTGCTGAAAGCGGGCGGCGAGCCTGATCCGGTTTATGGCAAGATCGCCAAGCTGCGCTCGTCCCATAACAACTACCTGACATTGCCCGTCCTGTTCATGATGATCTCCAATCATTATCCCATGACCTTCGGGCATGACTGGAACTGGCTGATCGTGGCCTTCGTGCTGGCCATCGGTGCCATCGTGCGAGATTTCTTCAACGCCCACAACGCGGGTAAAACCGGTCGTGCGATTCAATGGCAGTGGCCTGTGGCGACAGTCCTGATGGCGGGTCTCATTGCCGTTTCGGCGTGGAAGCCCGGTGGAGAAACCGTGGTGGACGACGACGTTTATTCCAGTGACGCCTTTGCCATTGTGCAGACCCATTGCAGCAGTTGTCATTCCGCCAGTCCTGCGAATGAAGACTTTGAC
>JAJFID010000132.1 GCA_021775325.1 Rhodospirillales bacterium | reverse complement strand
AACTGGCCTTCGGCGCCGATGTTCCACACCCCGGCGCGGAAACCAAATGACAGGCCAATGGCAATCAGGATAAGCGGTGTCGCCTTGACCACCATTTCAGCCAGACTGAAGCTGTCGAACAGGGGTTCCACAAAGATGATGGAGATGGCCTTGACCGGATCCTCGCCCATCAGGACAAACATCACCATGCCAGCCAGAATTGTCATGGCGACCGCCATGACCGGCGTCGCATAGAGCATGGTCTGTGACGTTTCCTTGCGTGGTTCCAGTCTAAGCATGATTGTCCTCCGCAGAAACTTCAGGATGTGTAACCGGTCCGGCACTGGAATGTACGCCACCCATAAGCAATCCAATCTCTTCTACGGACATTTGTCCGGTTGGCTGCGATTCTGATAACCGGCCTTCGGAAATAACGGCAAACCGGGTTGATATGGCCATCAGCTCATCCAGATCCTGAGAGATGACCAGTATGGCGGTACCGTTTTTTGCCAGTTCCTGCAGGGCACGGTGAATATCGGCAGCGGCACCCGCATCAACGCCCCAGGTCGGTTGCGAGACGATCAGTACATCAGGGGCCTGAAGAATTTCCCGGCCGACGATGAATTTCTGCAGATTGCCGCCGGACAGGCTGCTGGCGGCGTGATCAATACCCGACGTCTTCACGTTGAAGTCAGCCACAATTTTATCAGCAAAGGTCCTGGCCAGGTTGTTGTTCAGGAAACCGTTGTTTTCGATCTGCTTGCGGGTACGCGCCGACAGAATGGTGTTTTCCCACAGCGCCATATCCGGCACGGCCCCATGACCAAGGCGTTCTTCAGGCACAAAACACATGCCCTGCGCCCGCCGTTCGGTGGGGTTATGGTGGCCAACCAGATCGCCGTTTAACAAAATAGTGCCATTCAGATCACAGGCAACCTCGCCGATCAGGGCTTCCATCAATTCGATCTGACCATTACCGGCAACACCGGCGATGCCCAGAATTTCGCCCGCACACACGGTCAGTGATACATCATGCAGATCAACACCAAACGGATCGTCACTGGCCCGTGACAGCTTGTCCACGGTCAACCGTTCCGGGCCGGGCTCCAGATGCTGGCGTTCCGGTGGTGTCAGCGTCGCGCCGATCATCATTTCGGCCAGGCTTTTGGCGGTCTCCTCGCGCGGATTGCAATTGCCAACGACCTTGCCGCCGCGCAATACCGTTGCGTGATCGCACAGTGAGCGGATTTCTTCCAGCTTGTGAGAGATATAAAGAATGGAGCAACCCTCGGCCGACAGCTTGCGCAGGGTTTCGAACAGAATGTCCACTTCCTGAGGGGTCAGCACGGACGTAGGCTCATCCATGATCAACAGGCGTGGGCTCTGTAACAGGCAGCGGACGATCTCAACCCGCTGGCGTTCACCCACGGACAGGGAGCCCACAAGCCGGGTTGGGTCAAGTGGCAGACCGTATGCCTGGGAGACTTCAATAATCTTGGCGTCCAGATCGGTTCCGGCCACAGCCTTGTCCATGCCCAGCGCCACGTTCTCGGCCACACTGAGAGCCTCGAACAGGGAAAAGTGCTGAAATACCATGCCGACACCAGTCTGGCGGGCTTCCGATGGTTTGCCCGGGTGATAGGGCTTGCCGTCAAATGCCATGGACCCTTCGTCCGGGTGCATGACACCATAGATCATTTTGACCAGTGTGGACTTACCCGCACCGTTTTCACCCAACAGCGCGTGAACCTGACCGGGGGCAATGGAAAACCCAACCCCGTCATTTGCGACCACGCCGGGGAACCGCTTGGTAATGCCCGACAGTTCCAGAAGTGCAGTTTCCGTCATGACGACATGGTACTCCCTGATTCAATGTCCATGGAAACGTTACGTGCGATTGACAGCCGCTGCAACAGATCAGCCGCGAGGGATGCGGCGATAATGGCAGGCTCCTTGCCGTCCAGTCCCGGTAACCCGATGGGGCAGACCATTCGGCTGATCATGCCCGGCGCAATGCCGGTATCGCCGAGCCGCCGGGTGAATCTTTCACGCTTGGTGTCTGATCCGATGACACCCAGATAGGCAAACTGTCCCCGCGCCAGCACACTCTGACAGATGCCAAGATCGAGGGCGTGGGAATACGTCATGACCACATGGAACGCATCCGCTGGCGCATGCCGGGCGATGGTCGCCGGGTCGGCGGCGGGTACGGCTGTTACGTGCTGCGGCACAGGATCAGGGAACCGGTCGGCTGCCGTATCCACCCACATGATATCAAAAGGCAGATCAGTTAATGCCCGAACCACGGCACGACCCACATGGCCTGCGCCATACAGGAAAAGCGTCTGACGGGCAGGCCTGACGGGCTCCAGATACCAGTCGGCGGTACCTTCTGCACCCGGAACCAGCACGGCATGAGGGAGGGTTGCGCCACTCATCATATCCTGTACAGCACGGGTAAGGCCCAGTGGCCAGTTCGCGTCGCGATCATGGCGCCCCTCGATCAAAACGGGTGCCAGGTGTGAATCAACCTGGCGGATGACAAGGCCGTTCTCCGGCTCATCCAGGGATTTTTCCGGAACAACCTCAAACAACAGTCTGTTGAAACCACCGCAGCACTGACCCAGGGACGGGCCAAGGGGATAAGCGTGGGTGGTGCGATACCACAGGGGCTGATCCAGCATTGTCCGGGCCGTTGCAATGGCGTTGTGCTCCAGTGCGCCGCCGCCAATGGTGCCGGTGATGCCGTCTGAGCTGACGGTCATAGCCGCGCCAACTTCGCGGGGCGTGGAGCCCCGGGCTTCGATTACGCTGACGCGGACGACCAGTTGAAGGCTCATACCGTGCCGCCTTTCAGGCGTTCCACAGCCATGAGAATGCATTCCGGTGTCGCCGGGGCATGCAGTCCGGGGTACTGCGTATAACCGGTGGTACTGGAGACCGCGTCTGACAACGCCAGGAATGCGGAGATGCCCAGCATGAGTGGCGGTTCGCCAACGGCCTTGGAGCGATAGATGGTTTCTTCCCGGTTGCGACCCTTGTCCCATAAAGAAATGCGCATGTCGGGAGCCCGGTCAGAGCACGCCGGAATCTTATAGGTGGACGGCGCGTGGGTTTTCAGATGCCCATCCTCGCCCCACCACAGTTCTTCCGTGGTCAGCCAGCCCGCACCCTGTACATAACCACCCTCGATCTGACCCAGATCGATGACCGGGTTCAGGGACTGACCCACATCGTGCAGGATATCCACCCGCAGGATGCGGTTTTCGCCGGTCAGGGTATCGATGGCAACCTCGGTTACGGCGGCACCATAGGCGAAATAGTAAAACGGCCTGCCGCTGGCGGACTGGCGATCCCAGTGAATTTTGGGCGTGGCGTAAAAACCCGTCGCGGACAGGGAAATACGAGCCATGTAGGCATCGTGGACCAGTTGCTCGAACGTCACTTCCTCTGAGCCGATGCGTACACGACCGGGCAGGAAGGTCACGTTGTCCGGCGTGGTCTGCCATTGCGATGCGGCGAAATCCACCAGTCGTTTCTTGATCGTTTCACAGGCATTGTGGGTTGCCATGCCGTTGAGGTCCGAACCTGACGAGGCGGCTGTCGCGGACGTATTGGGGACCTTGGCCGTGTTGGTGGCGGTGATCTTGATGCGGTCGATATCAACCTGAAAGGCCTCGGCGGCCACCTGGGCGACTTTCACAAACAGGCCCTGACCCATTTCTGTGCCACCATGGTTCAGGTGGATGGAACCATCGTGATAGATGTGGACCAGCGCACCGGCCTGATTAAGGAAACTGGTGGTAAAGGAAATACCGAACTTGACCGGACTGAGGGCAATCCCCCGTTTGATCACCGGGCTCTGTTCATTCCACTGGTGGATTTCAGCCCGCCGGGCTTCGTAATCCGAACTGACTTTCAGCTCGTCCGTTATCTCGCGGATGACGCAGTCTTCCACGGTCATGTGATAGGGCGTGACGTTGCGATCCGAGTCCGCATCCGGCGGGTCGTAGTAATTGACCTCGCGTACAGCGAGCGGGTCCCTGCCCAGGGTATGGGCGATCTCGTCAATGACACGCTCCATGGCGATCATACCCTGCGGGCCGCCAAATCCGCGGAACGCGCACGACGATACGGTGTGGGTCTTGCAGCGATAGGACGTAATGCGGGCATGGGGCAGATAGTAGGTATTGTCCGCATGGAACATGGCCCGGTCACAGATGGCCATGGATAGATCATAGGACATGCCACAGCGCGCCGCCTGATCGTATTCAATACCCAGAATGCCACCGTCATCATCAAATCCGACCCGGTAGTCGATACGGAAATCATGACGTTTGCCGGTGATGATCATGTCGTCGTCCCGGTCATAACAGACCTTGGCCGGACGGCCGGTCAGCTTGGCGACCAGTGCGGCGGCGGCGGCGGGCAGGTTGCCGCTGGTTTCCTTGCCGCCAAAACCACCACCCATGCGACGGATTTCCACGGCGACGGCATTGTTGGGGATGCCCAGAACCTTGCCAACGGTATGCTGGATTTCACTGGGATGCTGGGTCGAGCTGTAAACCAGCACGTCCTCGTCTTCACCGGGCACGGCAAGGGCAGCCTGGCCTTCCAGATAAAAGTGTTCCTGTCCGCCCAGGTAAAAGCGTCCGTCTAAAACATGGGGCGCGCCATCAATCGCCGTAGCCGCATCACCGCGGGCCATGGTGTAGGGCGCCTCGAGCAGGGAGTTGGCCTCCATGGCCTGATCAATGGTGATGTATGCGGGCAGGTCCTCATAGGTGACGACGGCCAGCCTGGCGGCGGCGCGGGCCAGTTCGATAGTTTCAGCAGCAACAGCAAACAGGGACTGCCCTGCACACTGCACCAGTCCATCGGCAAACAGCGGGTCATCACCATTAACCGGACTGACGTCATTCTCACCGGGCACATCGCCTGCGGTCAGCACGGCGGCAACGCCGGGCGCGGTGCGCACAGCCGATACATCCATTCCGGTGATGCGCGCGTGGGCGCGTTCGCTCATGGCGATGTAGATGTTCAGACAGTTGGCGGGCATGGGGATGTCATCCACGTAGACGGCTTCACCCGAAACATGTTTGTGGCCACTATCGTGACGGCGGCTGGAATGAACCGCGCCGTTGAGATCCTCGGTCGGCCGACCTACTGAAGGATGGTGTGCCGCGTTCTCAAGCATGGCTGGCCTCCTCTGAACGGGCTGCCGCGATGGTGGCTCCGCGGCCTACCAGACGTGTGGCCGACAGGGGCGTGGTGTCCTCTATAAAATACTTGATCAGCAGGTTCTGTGCCGAACGTAACCGGTAGTCTGCCGACGCCCGCATGTCGGTCATGGGGCTGAAATCTTCGGCAAATCCGGGCAGGGCTGCCTCGCAGGTCTGCATGGTCCAGGGCTGACCGACCAGCGTCGTTTCCACGGCACTGGCGCGTTTGGGCGTGGCGGCCATACCGCCGTAGGCTATGCGGGCGCTGGTGACAGTGCCGTCTTCAACAGTGATATCGAAACATCCGCACACCGCCGATATGTCCTGATCAAACCGTTTGGACAGTTTGTAACAGCGGACCCGTTCCGGGTTGCCGTGCAGGGGAACTTCGACGGCCTCGACAAATTCGCCGGGCTGGCGGTCCTGAACACCGTAATCAATGAAAAAATCTTCCAGCGGGATACGGCGCTGGTCGTCGCCCGTGCGCAGTACCAGCGTTGCATCCAGCGTGATCAACGCCGGCGGACAATCGCCGATGGGTGATCCGTTGGCGATGTTGCCGCCCACCGTACCGGCGTTGCGGACCTGGGTTGAGCCGATGCGACGGACCAGTTCACCGAAATCCGGGAAATGCCGGGCCAAAGCCTCCAGCGCGTCCGTATACGTGGCACCGGCACCAATGCGCAGCGTGTTGTCGGTCAGGTTGACGTCGGCAAATCCGGCAATCCGGCCGATATGTATGACCGTGGTCAGGTGCATATGGCGTTTGGTTACCCACAGGCCCACGTCCGTGGCCCCGGCCACAATGGTCGCGTCCGGATGGTCTGCATAAATACTGGCAAACTCGTCCACCGTGGCAGGTGAGAAAAACTGTTGATCGCCGTGCGATGCGCGCACTGTTTCGCCATGCGCCATGTCATTCAGGGCACTGAGTTCGTCTGATGTGCGGGCTTCTTCCCATACCGGTTGCGGCAAGTCGCCCATGGCGGCGGCGGCGGTAATGATGGGACCATATCCCGTACAGCGGCACAGGTTGCCCGCCAACACATCATTGGCCGTATCCAGGTCCAGGCTGGTGTTTGTGTCGTAAACCGCATAGAGGGACATCACGAACCCGGGTGTGCAGAAACCGCATTG
>JAJFID010000131.1 GCA_021775325.1 Rhodospirillales bacterium | reverse complement strand
CCGCAACCTGCCGTACCTGATCGAACGTCTGGTCAAGAAAGAGATCGACCTGATGGTCAACCGAGCCCAGGACATCGGCGATAACTTCTGAGCCTGTGCTTGAAATACATAGATTAGCGCGTTGTTTTGTGTAGCGAAACGTTTTTACCGGCTAGAGAATTTGTTGCGTGCTCTCCAAGGATCGGCGGGTTTGAGTGTTTTCCTGACCATGATGATTAATTGACTAAAAAGGTCAATCGAACCAGTTCCTTGCAAGATGCTTCGACCCGAACAAAGACAAATGGTTCAAATCTCTATACAATGCTTTGTCCCCCAGATAGATGATACAATATTCGGTATCGCACAATTGCTGCACAGGGTCATGGGCCCGGACTTTCGCAAACTTTTCCAGAACACTGCTAAGCATCATTTTGTAGGGTTGCCGGTAAGCCCGTACACGTGAAAATGGTATACGACAATCACGGGGTTCAAAAAAGTTCATTGGTCTTGCGAGGCAGTTTTTTGGATGGAAATCGAGTTCAGGAACCTGATAGATAAACAACACTTGCTTGTCGTTATCCAGAAACCGCCTAATGGTATGTTCCAGCGCTCGCGCAATAACATCACTGGAACTCATGACATTAGTGGCCCCAGTTTCACGAACCTGCCAGTAGGGCGGAGAATCGAGTTCGTCGTAGAACCTATTGCCTGACATATATAAATACCACATGGCAGACAGTACGACGGTGTGAATGGTTTCGTTCCGGGCAACCTGCTCAAGATAGGAATCAAGCCCCGCACAATAGTCGTCGTCATGGCCTTCATACACCTCTACGCCAAACAGAGGTGGGCATGCAGCGGAGCCCAGCAAGACAAGGCTCTCCCCCCGCGCCGACGCGGCGGCTGCCAGCCCCGGAAAGAAATGATGGGCATGACTATCACCAATGAGCGCAATGCTTGGCTTACCGTTATCCCCTGAAATGCACCACCCCAGGTCCGGGTTATCGGGAAAAGCCATGCGACATAGTTCTGAAGAATATGGGTCCGTTGAAAACTCAAACTGACCAAACTTCTCTTCGTACGCTAACACACTATCTGTCCGGCCAGGAAATCCCTTTGTGACGTACAGGACCGCCCCAGCGCCGCCGAGTATCAACATTCCAGCGATCAAGTGTAGAACGGTTGCGCGACTGGCGTGTCTGCGCACCGGTCGTTCGATGTATTTGCACGTCAGCCACGCAAGAATTACGGATAGGGCAAGCAATAAAACACGCACACTGCGAGATGGAAACTGGGTATCCAGAAGTGTACTTACGGACAACAGTGGCCAGTGCCACAGGTAAAGTGGGTAGCTGATCAATCCGACCCAGATCACAGCGGGATTAGAGAGGACACGGCGATGCAACCACGTTTCATGCGGTGCCGCGATAATGAGGCAGGTGCCCAGTGCTGGCAGCAGCGCATGGGCTCCGGGGTAGGGATCCTGATCATTAAGTAGCACCGCTCCAGTAGCTATCATTCCGAGCCCCGCATAGGGCGTGGCTCTCGAAACCAGATGTACTATGTTTGCACAGGTCCACTCTGACCGGCTTGCCCTTGCTTTGCCCATTGCAGTCACATCCGGGTGATGAATGCTCTGCCACCGCCAAAACGATAGTATCGCTCCCAAGAGAAGCTCCCACGCACGGGTAAACGGCATATAAAAGGAGAAACCGTTATGGGCACCAAGAAAGTGTATATTGAGTGCAAATGACGCAACGATCATCAGCCCGATGATGATTAACGCACTCCTCCCGGCCTTGCCCAGCGCTAGAAGGACAAACGGCCATACTAGGTAAAACTGCTCTTCAATACCCAACGACCAGAGGTGAAGCAGCGGTCTGGATTGAGCCAAATCTGCAAAGTACCCAGCTTCAGACCAAAAGAAGAAATTTGGCACGAACAGGACGCTGCTCAATAGCTCTTTCCCCAATGCCTCATATTCCACTGACGCGAATGCCAGCGCACCAAATACCAGAAGGCTCGCCAGGATCAAGATAAGCGCGGGAAATAAACGCAATATGCGTCGCGCGAAGAACCGGGTGACTCGAAATCGACCATAGTCAAGATCACTCAGGATGATTCGCGTAATGAGAAAGCCTGAGATGACAAAAAAAACATCGACGCCGATGAAGCCACCCGGCATGCGCCACGGGAAAAAGTGGTACCCGAGGACGAGCAGAACAGCAATAGCCCGGAGCCCGTCGATGTCACCACGGTAATCAGCCGGCATTTGACCGTTGCCCAGCTTGATACCTTGAAGGAGTTTCGAGAACATTCTGCTCCGGACGCTATGGCGTGTTAACAAGGAACGCACGTATGCGCAGTTCCAGAAGGACAAATATATACGGCGACAAACGCTGTAAGGATTTATATCGAATTTTGGAACCTGGCAAATCTATCTAGCATTTTCATTTGTGTAGGGGGAACGGGTATCAATGTCCGAAGGCGCTCATCAGTATTTTGTGCCCGGAAATCCTAGACCTTCGGCCCTCACACCGCTAAAACGTGTTTCCCCTCCGGGGAGCTACAGTGAACAACGCAGTCGGGAAGGACCTCTGGCGTGCTGGAAAAAAGTTATCAACCGGAAACGGTTGAGCAGAAACACTACGAAGAATGGGAGAAATCTGGGGCCTTTGCCAGCGGCAAGCGCGGCAACGCGGACCCGTATACCATTGTCATTCCGCCACCCAACGTCACCGGCAGCCTGCACATGGGCCACGCCCTCAATAACACCCTGCAGGATATCCTGATCCGGTACGAACGCATGCGCGGGCGCGATGCCCTGTGGCAACCGGGCACGGACCACGCCGGCATCGCAACACAGATGGTGGTGGAGCGACAACTGGAAACCGAAGGCAAGACCCGCCACGACCTGGGCCGTGAGAAATTCATCGAACGCGTCTGGAACTGGAAGGCCGAGTCCGGCGGCGCCATCACCAAGCAACTTCGCAGACTGGGTGCTTCGTGTGACTGGGGCCGGGAACGGTTCACTATGGACGAGGGCCTGTCCGAGGCCGTCCGCAAAGTATTCGTGGATCTGTTCAAGAAGCGCCTGATCTATCGCGATAAACGCCTGGTCAACTGGGACCCCAAACTGCATACCGCCATTTCCGATCTGGAAGTGGAACAGCGCGACGAAGTAGGCAAACTGTGGTACTTCCGATATCCGGTCGAGGGTGAAGATGACACCTTCATCACCATTGCCACCACACGACCGGAAACCATGCTGGCCGATACGGGCATTGCCGTTCACCCGGATGATGATCGCTACCGCCATCTGGTGGGCAAAAAATGCATTCTGCCCATCGTCAACCGGGTCATCCCCATCGTTGCCGATGATTATGCCGATCCAGAAAAAGGCTCCGGCGCGGTGAAAATGACACCGGCCCATGACTTCAACGATTTCGAAGTTGGCCGCCGTCATAATCTGAAACTGATCAACGTGCTCGATCACAATGCCTGCCTGAACGATAACGCGCCGGAGGCCTACCGGGGTCTCGACCGTCATGTGGCCCGCGAGCGGGTGGTCGCAGACATGGAAAGCCTTGGCCTGCTGGACAAGGTCGAAGACAACCCCATGACCATTCCATACGGTGACCGTTCGGGCGTTGTTATCGAGCCATGGCTTATGGATCAGTGGTTTGTGGATGCCAAGACACTGGCCGGACCCGCCATCACGGCGGTGGAGCAGGGGCGCACCAGGATTGTGCCCAAACAGTGGGAAAATACCTACTACGAATGGATGCGCAATATCCAGCCCTGGTGTATCTCCCGACAGATCTGGTGGGGGCATCAGATACCGGCATGGTTCGGACCCGATGGCGAAATCTTCGTTGAAATGACCGAAGAGGACGCCTATGCGGCGGCCCGGGAGTTTTTCGGCCATGACGATTTCACCCTGGAACGTGACCCGGACGTATTGGATACATGGTTCTCGTCGGCGCTGTGGCCGTTTTCCACGCTGGGCTGGCCGGAACAGACACCAGAGCTTGAACGATATTATCCGACAGATGTTCTCATCACCGGTTTTGATATTCTGTTTTTCTGGGTCGCCCGCATGATGATGATGGGCCTGGAATTCATGGGCGAAGTACCGTTCCACACCGTATACATCCATGCGCTGGTCCGTGATGAGCATGGTCAGAAAATGTCCAAGTCCAAGGGTAATATTATCGACCCGCTGGCGTTGATCGATCAGTACGGTGCCGACGCGCTGCGGTTTACCCTGACATCGCAGGCAGCCCAGGGACGCGACGTCAAGCTGTCCGAAAGCCGGGTCGAGGGGAACAGAAATTTCTGCACAAAAATCTGGAATGCGGCACGCTTCTGCGAGATGAACGAATGCACGCCCGTTGCAGGGTTTGACCCGTCAACCCCGAAACTGGCCGTTAACCGCTGGATCATCGGCAAGCTCAAACAAGCCGCCGATAACACGGCGCAGGCAATCGACTCATATCGTTACAACGACGTGGCCGACGTATTGTATCATTTCACCTGGGGTACGTTCTGTGACTGGTATCTGGAACTAACCAAACCGGTTCTGCAGGGTAATGACGATGATGCAGCGAAAGCCGAAACGCGGGCAACCACAGCATGGGTGCTGGATCAGCTATTACATCTGCTGCATCCGGTCATGCCCTATATGACCGAAGAGCTCTGGCAGCAACTGGCTACAGATCGGGAATACAGTCTGATTCTGGGTGACTGGCCTGTTCTGAGTGACGATCTGGTGGATGAGGATGCCAATGCCCAGATGGACTGGCTGGTTCGCCTCATCTCCGCTATTCGTGCCGTGCGCGCCGAAATGAATGTTCCGGCCGGTGCCAAACTGCCACTGCATTATCACGGTGCTGTCGAAAGCACGGTCGCCAACATTAATACCCACAAAGACCTGATCATGCGGCTGGCCCGGATATCATCGATCGAGGCCGTTACCGACATCGCCGAAGGAGCAATACAGGTTGTTGTGGACGAAACCACGTTTGTGCTGCCCATTGCCGAGGTCATTGATTTGCCAGCCGAACAGGCGAGACTTGAAAAAGAAATCGGCAAACTGGATGCGGAGATTGAGAAGTTTGATAAAAAGCTGGAAAATGAGAAGTTCGTTGCGAAAGCACCACCGGAAGTGGTTGAAACAGAACGCGAGCGACGCAGTGAAGCCAGCGCCACGCGGGACAAAGTGACGGAAGCACTGGATCGTATTCGCGCCGCTATGTAGAAATTCTGAAGGAAGCAAAATCATGGAACAAGATCTTCAAATCGTCGAAAAAGCCTTACCCATAATCACCGAATATGGTCTGGATATCGTTGGTGCCATCGTGACGCTCATTGTCGGCTGGATCGTCGCCGGATGGGCCCGCAGTGCGGTCATTCGCTGGTTGAAACGCGTCCCCAACATGGATGCGACACTGGTTCCGTTCCTGGCGACGATTTTCCGGGTCGCCATCCTGACCATTGTCATTGTCGCCGTGTTGAACCAGTTTGGCGTCGAGACAACCAGTATCATCGCTTTGCTTGGTGCCGCCGGGCTGGCCATTGGTCTGGCTTTGCAGGGGACATTGTCCAACATTGCGTCTGGCGTAATGCTGCTGTTGCTGCGTCCATTCAAAATCGATGAATACGTGGAAGCCGGTGGCATTGCCGGAACGGTTGTGCAGATCGGCCTGTTCACGACAGAGTTCAAAATGCCTGATGGTGTGTTCCTGACAGTGCCCAACAGCACGATTGCCAATCAGGCCATTACCAATTATTCGCGCAACCCCACGCGCCGGTTTTCCATGGTTATGGGCATTTCCTACAACGATGACATCGAAGGCGCATCGCAGGTCCTGCTTGATCTCATGAAATCCGATGAACGGGTCCACGCAGACCCTGAACCACAGGTTCTGGTCGGTGCTCTGGGTGCCAGCTCAGTTGATTTAAGTATGCGGTGCTGGGTACATACGGATGATTTCTGGCCGGTACACTTCGACATCACCAAGAAATCCAAACTGGCCATTGAGGCCGCCGGATACTCAATCCCGTTCCCGCAGCAGGA
>JAJFID010000014.1 GCA_021775325.1 Rhodospirillales bacterium | reverse complement strand
GGCATGGCTTCGGGGGCATTTTCCTGAATCAGTGAGTTCCAGGCCGAGCATTCAGAACACTGGCCGTTCCACTTTGAATGAACGGCGGCGCATTCCTGACAGACGTAACGAGCGGCATTTTTGGACACGCGCTTGTCTTACACCCCCTACGCTCGGACGACCATTTTGATCGGACCATCGGCACGACCGTGAACGAACTGATCAACGTATTTGTTGCCAGATTCATTGACAGTCGATGCGTCACCTGCCCACACAATCTTACCCTCGTACAGCATAGCAATTCTGTTACCAATCTTGCGCGCGCTCGCCATATCGTGGGTAATGCTTAAGCCGGTTGCCCCAACTTCCCGAGTGATCTTTACGATCAGATTGTTGATGACATCAGCCATAATAGGATCAAGCCCGGTCGTGGGTTCATCGAAGAAGATGATCTCCGGGTCAGATGCGATTCCCCGGGCCAGAGCAACACGCTTTTGCATTCCACCAGACAGTTCGGCGGGGAACAAATCTGCCACGGGCGCGTCCATACCGACTTGAGCAAGTTTCTGGATGGCGATGTTTTTGCCGTCGGCTCGATCGACACGCTTTTGAGCCAATAGACCAAATGAAACGTTCTCCCACACCGGCAAACTGTCAAATAGTGCGCCGCCCTGGAACAGCATTCCAAATTTTTTGCCAACGCGCTCACGATCTTTGGCCGTCATTCCGACGACATCTTCACCGTCGATTTCAATAACACCGGAATCAGGTTCCAATAACCCTAAGACGCACTTAAGCAGAACAGATTTTCCCGTACCGGAACCACCGATGACAACGACAGATTCGCTGACACCCACATCCAGGTCGATGCCGTCGAGGACTATTTTTGACCCAAATGCCTTCTTCAGTCCGCGGATGCGAATTTTGGGGCGTTCACTCATTTGGCAAAGAACAATTCAGTCAGGATGTAGTCAAAGCAGAGTATCATGATCGCCGCAGAAACAACGGCATTGGTTGTCGCCGCGCCCACGCCCTGAGCGCCACCACGTGAGTGATACCCATGATAGCAACCCATGAGTGTTACGATAAAACCAAACACGGCCGCCTTTACTAATCCGGACAATACGTCGTGAAGTTCCACGAAATTCCATGTGTTCTGAAGGTAGATAGACGGATTAAACCCGAGCTTGTAGACCGCAACAATGTATCCGCCAAAGACACCGATTACGTCTGCAATCAGAACCAGGAAAGGCATCATAGTAACACCCGCAATGAGGCGAGGTGCGACCAGATACTTCATGGGATTGGTGCTGAGTGTGGTTAAGGCGTCAATCTGTTCGGTTACGCGCATGGTTCCCGTTTCTGCAGCCATGGAAGCGCCGATTCGGCCTGCAACCATGAGACCGGCCAAAACGGGGCCAAGTTCGCGGGTAATGGACAGCACGACGACGTTGGCGATTGCCCCTTCTGCGGAAAATCGGGCAAATCCCGTGTAACTTTGCAGAGCCAGAACCATGCCCGCGAATACACCGGTCAGCCCAACCACGGGCAATGAGTAATATCCGATTTCGATCATCTGACGAATGATAATGCGGGGGTAGTAGGGCGGGCGCAGGCAATGGAACAATGCAGACAGCATAAATGTTGTCAATCTGCCAACGGCGGCTAAAAAACTCAGGACAACACGTCCGATGGGTTGCAAGGGATTCATTACGTGTGTAATCCGCCATTGTGATAAATGCGGTTATAACGCGATCCCAGAGCGGCTAGTATTTCATAGCCAATGGTTCCTGAGTCGGAAGCAACAGCGTCCACATCGTGGTGGGGGCCGATTAGATCGACGAACATGCCCGGCTTGGATATCGCCTCAGGCACGTCAGTGATGTCCAATGTAATCATGTCCATGGAAACCTGGCCTACAACAGGAACGGAAATATTACCGATACGGGCCGTACTACAACCAGAAAGGAATCGCAAATAACCATCCGCATATCCGGCGCCTACAGTAGCAATCCGGCCAGGTCCTGCGACCTGATGGGAGGCACCATAACCAACGGTCTGAGGGGTGTCAACGGACCGGACCTGGAGGATTTTCCCTTGCAATCTAATGACTTGCGATACTGGGGACTCACGGTGTGGCACCGGATTGATGCCGTAGAGCGCGGCACCGGGCCGCACCAGATCGAAGTGATACTCCTTGCCAAGAAATACTCCGGAAGAATTGGCCAGGCTGGCCCGTCCCATGGGTAATACCCGGCGAACATTGGTAAACAATTCAAGCTGTTCACGGTTCATGGGATGTTCAGGTGTATCCGCACATGCCAGATGGCTCATGACCAAATCTATGTTCAGGTCGTCAAGAAATGCCGAATTCTCCTCCAGGAAAGCTAACTCCTCAAAAGGCATGCCCAAACGGCACATGCCGGTATCAATATGAATATCGGCGGGGGGGGTGAAATCATTGTCCCGGCAATGGCTGGACCATGCTTTGATGTCGTCCAGGCAATTCAAAACTGGCGTCAAATCGTTACGTGAAAAATCGTCAACTGACCCGCCGGCCAAGCCTGAAAACACATGAATTCGCACATCGGGCAGAATACGACGCAACGCGATGCCGCCCTCTGCGTACGCCACAAAGAAATCTTGGCATCCGGCAAGCGCAAGGGTGCGGCTGACCGGGGTTTGTCCAAGACCATAGGCATCCGCTTTGACGCATGAGCCACAAGTTGTTGAACCTTCGAGTTCTCCGCAAAGAACAGCGTAGTTCGAAGCGATGGCGCTAAGATCAATGTGCATGTCACCGTGCGCACTGGAACTTATTGTTAGGTCGGATGTGGTCATGGTCAACGGTATGGCCTGCTCTGGACTGGGGGTCAACAATCCTGGCACACAGAATACGGACGCCTAGTAGGGTTCGTGATCACTGTCCCAGTCTGCGAACCGCGTAAACTCGCCCTGGAACAAGAGTTTCACCGTGCCCACCGGCCCGTGACGCTGCTTGGCAACGATGAGTTCTGCCAGATTTCTGCATTTGCTCAGGCGTTCCTCCCAGTTCGCATAACGTTGGGCGTATTTGTCATCGCCTTCATCGGCCCGGCGTTGTGGCTCTGCCTTACCAACATAGTACTCATCACGATAGATGAACGTGACCACATCAGCATCCTGTTCAATCGAACCCGATTCGCGAAGGTCAGCCAACTGCGGACGTTTGTCGTCACGCTGTTCGACTTGCCGCGAAAGCTGTGACAATGCGATTACCGGAACATCCAGTTCCTTGGCCAATGTTTTGAGGCCGCGGGTTATCTCCGAGACCTCCTGTACCCTGCCGTCCGAACGTGATCTCGCAGAACCCTGGAGTAATTGCAGATAATCCACAATGATCAAACCCAGGTTGTGCTGGCGCTTTAGTCGCCGGGCCCTTGTTCTGAGCGCACTGACTGTTAATGCCGGGGTGTCATCAATAAAGATAGGAAGTGAATACAGAGTCTGGGCTGCGGCAACGAGTCTGGGAAATTGTTCGTTGGGCACTTCACCTTTGCGCATTTTATCCGATGAAATTTCTGTCTGTTCAGAGAGAATTCGACCAGCCAATTGTTCTGACGACATTTCCAGAGAGAAAAATCCAACTACGGCACCTTCCTCTCCTTTAGTTTCAGCGTATGTCTTGGCCGCATTGAAAGCGATATTCGTTGCCAATGCTGTCTTGCCCATAGCTGGACGTGCCGCCAGAATCAGTAAATCAGAACGGTGAAGGCCACCCAACAGGCGGTTGAGATCGTGAAGTCCTGTCGTGACACCCGCGAGACCGCCCTCGCGCTGATGGGCATTTTCCGCCATATCAATGGCAGAGATAACGGCTTCTTTAAAAGCTAGAAAACCTCCTTCGAAGTTTCCGGTTGTAGCCAGATCATAAAGGTTTTGCTCAGCAACCTCGATTTGTGTGGTCGCGCTCTCATCGATTTCACCACCATAGGCTTCTTCAACGATATCTTGGCCGATGGCAATGAGCTCACGCTTCAGATGCAAATCGTAAATGATACGACCGTATTCTCCTGCATTGATAATTGTGACGGCAGCACTGGCCAATTCCGCCAGATAGGACGGTCCTCCCACATCCGAGAGACTGTCGTCCTGTTCGAAATAACGATTTAGGGTAATTGGGTCGGCTATCTGTCCTCGCTCGATGAGTTTCGAGCAGGCATCATATATTTTGCCGTGCTGGCCCAATGCAAAATGCTCTGACCTCAGATATTCTGAAACCCGTTCGTATGATCTGTTGTCAACGAGTATTGCGCCCAGCAGGCCACGTTCTGCATCAAGATTGTGAGGTAATGTACGAAACGTATGCCCACCAATACCTGATGGATTGACCGGGGCAGTCTGTTCGTCACTGTTTGCTGCTTGTGGGGGGGTAAGAATGCTTGCCATGGCGCATAGTCATACATGGCCTCGCGTGGATTGTGCCAATCATAAAGGAGGTGAGTTAGGTACAACGTGGGGGCAGTTTTGGTGATTTGCTTATGACCTGTGAATTGAGAGGAAAACTAAAGGGAAATTGTGGATAACAAACTTACTTCCTAGTTGACCACGTAATCAAATCGTGAACTGAACCATGACGTTCCAAAAAAAATGACGGCGTACCAGTACACGGTACGCCGTCAATATATTTCCAGAGTATTCGGGATGTTGGCGGAAAACTAAACTTCGCTAGATTTTTCCTCTTCTTCGCTATCGTCCGAACCATCACTGTCGTCATCGGCACCATCGTCTGAAGTGTCCACATCTTCATCAGATAAAGCTTCTACATCTTCCACAAGTTCAGACTCGTCAGGCGCGGAACCTTCCTCGAAAATTTCCTCTGCAGCTGCCACGACTTCAGCGGCGGCAGCGGCTTCCTGTTGTTCCATAGACAGAACGGCGGAACCAGTTTTAGCCTGAATCTCAGCTTCTTCTTGAGTCCGTGCAACGTTTGCCAAAACTGTCACCGAAACTTCGGGGTGTAAATTGACTCGTACCGCATGGACGCCAATAATCTTGATAGGGCGTTCCAGGATGACTTGATTGCCTGTAATGGTAAAACCTTCTTCTACGACAGCCGCAGCGATGTCGCGGGCGCTGACTGAACCATAAAGCTGTCCGGCATCGCCTGCCTGACGCACGAGAATGATCGACTGGCCATCAAGTTTGTTGCCGACAGCCTCGGCTTCGGAGCGAAGTTCGAGATTCTGTGCTTCCAGTTGTGCGCGTTGGCCGTCGAAATGAGTCTTATTGGCGTCCGTCGCACGGAGTGCCTTCTTTTTCGGTAGCAGAAAATTACGGGCATAACCGGTTTTGACGTTCACCACGTCACCCATTTGTCCCAGTTTTTCAATGCGTTCTAGTAGAATTACTTCCATTGTCTTACTCCCAGCCTTTGGAGGCTAAAGTATCTATGTACGAAATCGGCGATGATTCCTGCCAATTTGAGGGTTCCAGTACTTGAAATCGATCTTTGCTCAGGATGTTGCCACCGACTGAGATGGGCGAATCATTCGCATTTCGTATTTCACCAGTCCTGAATCGTCAGATTCCCAAGAACCCCAAATCAACACTATTTGATTACGTAAGGTATTAACCCCAGGAAACGGGCCCGCTTGATAGCACGTGCCAGTTCCCGCTGTTTCTTGTTTGAAACAGCAGTAATGCGACTTGGGACAATTTTTCCTCGTTCAGAGAGAAAACGGCCTAGAAGCTTTACATCTTTGTAATCAATAATTTGCGCATTGGGGCCCGAAAAAGGGCAGCTCTTGCGCCGACGGAAAAAAGAACGACCCATTATTCTTCTCCTTCAGAAGTTGTTTCGTCGGCAGATGTTTCTTCAGCATCTGTTTCGGCGACAGCTTCTTCTTTAACATCTGTGGCAGGTGGTGCTGAAACTTTTTGCCCTTCACCTTCCTCATCCGAGCGCGGACGACGGGGACGGTCTTCGCTGCCACGGTTCCGCATAATTGCACTGGGGCCTTCCTCCAGTTCATCCACGCGAATCGTCATATAACGGAGAACATCTTCGTTGATGCGCATCTGGCGTTCCATCTCGGCAATCGCCGATGCAGGGCTGTCAACGTTCAACAGAACATAGTGGCCCTTACGGTTTTTCTTGATGCGATAGGCCAGGGAACGGAGCCCCCAATACTCGGTCTTTTTGACGGAACCGCCTTCGCCTTCGATAATCTTGGTGATATTTTCGGTAAGTGTTTCTACCTGCGGGGCAGCGATATCCTGCCGCGCAATAAACACGCTTTCATAGAAAGCCATAGTATACTCCCTTTGGATTCTCAGCCCCAGACCATCCAGGGCATAGCCGAACAATTCGGCAGGGTTGAAGCGCGCGCACTATACACAACGGTTGCCCCGGTTCAAGCTCAATATCACGAGGAAACACGGACCTGTCTACCGCCGCAAACACAGCGCAACTCGGGCGTGGGGGCGACATGTCGTCCTTCCTGTGTCAAAGTGTACATGATTAAGAACTGATAGTGCATTGAGGTTCTTGTGGCATGGCGAACATTGACCCTCCTGACTCTCACGGTCCGGCAATCTGCCTCGCCGAGATGGAAGCTGACCTGACGGAATGCCAAGCCCGAATTGAGTCGTCGCCACTCCACAAAATAACCAGGTTGATTGAGGATAACCCTGACCGGGCAATCGAGGTTATACGACGTTGGCTAAACTAGGTGAATGGTCATTGTTAGTGCGCGTATTGCTAAGTTCCATCGACATTGAGCAGAGGTGCCGAGACATTGGTTGTCATCCACGACCCGGAAAGGATACCTGATTGAACTTTCGAGAGTTCCCATCGGTAGGAATACTTCTGACCAGTGGACGATATCACCGAAACGACGAACATTGCGTAGTCATCTGACTGGACAACTGATTGAATCGTGTGTTCCTGATGATCAATCAACATCCGATAACTTGGCCCCTTGATCATACTGGCAAATCTCTCCAAAGGGCCTATTGCAGCCTTGTTATTGGGATGAGCAAAGGCCCACGTCTGAGCAATACCGCCATCGGGGACCGACATATCATTCTGTTGCAGGGAAGAAAGCTGGATTTCGACAACATGGTCAGGCGTTAGGCCAGGGTCTGGCGTGATTAAATCCTGTGCGATAGCAGGAAACACCAGCAGAATTGATGCAATGAGAAGCAGGCATGACCTGATCATCGTCAGAATCCACCTTGAATTATGGTTGCCGAGTACCAATCTTAACAGAAATGATTGATGAAGGTAACGATCATCAAGTCATAAAGGCACGGCAGTTTGCAAAATAGCACGTGTGGATTGTATAAAAACACGTGAGAAGTGTATTAGCACACATGTGGGATTTGGGTTAGACTGCGAACAGAAAGTAACGGCCTGTTTGTACTGTAATGGAGAATCTATTGGTGAAAAGAGTTTTGTACGTTGAGGATGAGCCTGCGCTTGGTGAGATATTCAAAGCTGTATTGGAGGCCCGTGGGTACTCCGTCGATGTCGCCCTCAATGGGCATGATGGTATCGAAATGCACACTACGGATCCCTATGACATCGTTGCACTGGATTATCAATTGCCGGACATGTCCGGGCTGGACATCGCACGTGAGTTTTTTTCACGGAACAGCGAACTGCCCGTAATCCTTATTACCGGACGCGGTAACGAGGAGGTCGCCGCAGAAGCTTTGGATATCGGGGTTTCGAACTACATTGTGAAGGACACGCAGAGTTCTTACCTGGATCTGTTGCCAGCAGTTATTGCGCATCTTGAGCGACGCCTGGAAATGACGAGAGTCATGAAGGCTGCCGAGAAGTCCTTGCGAGCAAGTACAGAGCAACTGCAGGCACAGCTCGTTACGCAAATCGATACGGCGGAGCGGTATGAGCAACAGGCAGGTGAACTCGCGGGATTGGCGGAGGAGTTGGCGAGTGCACAGGATGATCTTGATGATTACGCCAATCATGACGAGTTAACAGGACTGCCAAATCGCCGACTTTGTCTTGACCGGATTGAAAACTCACTCGGCATGTCGAGACGCGATAATACCCAAGTGGCTGTAATTGCTGTGACATTAACATCGGGAAATATCGGTAATGTCGTGCCAAAGGAAGTTGCCCGTCGTCTGGGTAATTTGATCCGAGAAGGCGATACTGTTAGCCGATTTGAAAATAACGGTTTCATCATTGTGCTGACGAATCTGGTAGATCGAAAGCTTGCTGAAACTGTAGCCAAACGGGCCAATCTGTCATTGTCTGAACCGATTGGTCGGAACGGCGAGACAGTGTCGGTTGACGTGATCACGGGGATAGCATTGTTTCCTGACGATGGAACGACAGCAGAAGGATTGATCGATTCGGCAATCGCCTTATCGTCGTAGCACCGCGCTTGCACCTCTTGCTATCAGGTGGCGATCTGACCATTAGAGTTTGGATCGCGTAATCTAAACCTTCCAGAAGTGCAATTCTTGACTCTCGGGCTTTTGCGTTGTCCTCTTTGGGTTCATTTCGATCACCCAAATTGAAGCGGGGATTTCCAAAACATGACACGTGCATTCGTATTTCCCGGCCAAGGGTCACAGGCAGTTGGCATGGGCAAGGAATTGTCCGATGCCTTTCCTGAGGCCAGATTGGTGCTCGAAGAGGTTGATGATGCCTTGGGGCAAAAACTCGCAAAACTGATGGCTGATGGACCAGAAGCTGAGCTGACTCTGACCGAAAATGCGCAACCGGCACTGATGGCAACCAGCATGGCCGTAATCCGGGTGCTTGAGAAACAGGCGGGCCTTGATCTGGCGTCCACGGTTTATTGTGTCGCTGGACATTCATTGGGTGAGTATTCGGCGCTGGCGGCTGCCGGCGTGTTTAGTCTGGCGGATGCGGCGCGTTTGTTGAAGATTCGTGGCCGGGCCATGCAACAGGCTGTACCGGTCGGTGAAGGGGCTATGGCTGCGTTACTGGGTCTTGAGATGGAGGATGTCCTCTCGATCGCCGACGACGCCAGCAGCGTTGGTGTCTGTATGGCCGCAAACGACAATGCCTCGGGGCAGGTTGTTATCAGCGGTGCGACAGCGGCCGTAGAACATGCCTGCGAGCTGGCAAAGGAACGTGGATGTAAACGCGCGGTCATGTTGCCTGTCAGCGCACCGTTCCACTGTTCAATGATGGCCCCGGCTGCCGATGCCATGGCTGAGGCGTTGGCAGAAGTGACTCTAAATGAACCATATGTCCCATTGGTGGCAAATGTGACCGCCAACCAAACATGCGATCCCGATGAAATACGTGATTTATTGGTCGAGCAGGTTACTCACATGGTGCGATGGCGTGAAAGTGTACTTTTCATGAAGGGGCAGGGCGTTGATACGTTGATCGAGATCGGCGTTGGAAAGGTGTTGAGTGGATTAACGCGTCGAATCGATCGGGAAATGACGTCTTTGAGCGTTGGTGTGCCGGCTGATATCGATTCCATCGTAAGCACGCTTTAGCCTTAATTATTGAGAATCCAGAAAATTCAGGAGTGAAGTCGATGTTTGATTTAAGCGGCAAGAACGCCCTTGTCACAGGTGCATCAGGGGGGATTGGGGGCGCAATCGCCAGGAGCCTACATGCAGCGGGAGCCGTCGTCGCGTTATCCGGAACACGGAAAGCTGCCTTGGATACCGTCGCTGGAGACTTGGGAGACCGTTGTTACGTCACACCGTGTGACCTCAGTGATCCCGATGGCCCTAATCAGCTTATTGCAGATGCGACAGCCTGCATGGGGAGCGTGGATGTTCTCATTAACAATGCCGGACTTACCCGTGACACGCTTGCGATGCGCATGAAAGACGAGGACTGGCAAACCGTAATTGACGTAAATCTGAGTGCGACGTTTCGACTGAGCCGCGCCAGTCTGAAAGGAATGATGAAGCAACGGTGGGGGCGCATTATCAGTATATCATCGATTGTCGGCACCACCGGTAACGCCGGGCAGGCCAACTATGCGGCGTCCAAGGCAGGTATGGTAGGCATGTCAAAGGCAATGGCCCAGGAAGTTGCCTCGCGGGGTATTACGGTGAACTGCGTGGCTCCCGGTTTTATTGAAACTGCAATGACCGATGCATTGACCGACGATCAGAAAGCGGCGCTGCTATCCGGTGTACCATCCGGGAGGTTGGGGCGCGTGGAAGATATTTCGGCCGGTGTCGTGTATCTTGCCAGTGAGGAGGCGGGTTACGTCACCGGACAGACCCTTCATATCAATGGTGGTATGGCGATGATTTAAGGATGTCTCACCGCCGGGCCTCCTAACACGACATCAAATGCTTGCAGTTGGTGTGCATTACATGATACGCCGCACCGCCTCGTTGCTTGATACTTAACCGGTGATCACTGGTCATTGACAAGAAAGTGTGTTACCAGAATATTGCCATTCAGGCCTATATTATTTATGTAGATTTTGGCCAATACAGGGCGTAAAAGACGAGGCATCGATAACGATTTTAACCTCTTTTGAATATGGGGAATGTGAGTATGAGTGACGTCGCGGAACGCGTAAAAAAGATCGTTCTGGAACATCTAGGCGTGGACGAGGCGAAAGTCGTCGACAACGCCAGTTTCATTGACGATTTGGGCGCTGACAGCCTGGATACAGTGGAATTGGTTATGGCATTTGAAGAGGAATTTGGTTGTGAAATTCCCGACGATGCAGCCGAAAACATTCAAACCGTCAAGAACGCGATTGACTTCATCGAATCGCAAGCATCCTAGATCCGATAGAGTCGGGCGCGGATCCAATTTGGCCCGACTTCGTGATTTCAACTGCATTGCTCTGGTCTGGGCATTGTCTCTATGTCGTAATGCTAAGCGTGGGATGATGGATTGATGAGACGAGTTGTCGTAACTGGTATGGGAATCGTCAACGCGCTTGGTTGCGGTATTGATGAAAACTGGCGTCGTATCCTGAACGGTGAGTGCGGCATCCGCCCGATTACCGGTTTCGATGTGTCGGATATTCCGTCCAAGATTGCTGGTCAAGTCGTGCATGGCGACAGCGCCGATGCATTTAACCCCGATGATTGGGTGCCGCCAAAAGATCAGCGCCGAATGGATACATTTATTATCTATGGAGTTGCCGCAGCACAACAGGCTGTGGAAGACGCTGGCTGGATGCCTGAAGATGAAGAATCCCGGATCCGAACTGGTGTACTTATTGGATCCGGGATCGGTGGACTGCCGGAAATTGCCGACGGTGCTGTCAAAGTGGAAAATGGCAATGTACGCCGTATAAGCCCTTTTTTCATCCCAGCCAGCCTGATTAACTTGATATCAGGACATGTTTCTATTCGTTGGGGGTTCAAAGGTCCTAACCATGCCGTGGTGACTGCCTGCGCAACTGGTACTCACGCCATCGGCGACGCTGCACGAATGATCATGCTTGATGATGCTGATGTAATGGTCGCTGGCGGCGCGGAAGCGGCCTGTTGTCGCGTCGGCATGGCGGGATTTTCACAAGCCCGTGCATTGTCGACCAATTTCAATGATACGCCGGAAATGGCTTCGCGCCCGTGGGACGATGATCGTGATGGTTTCGTCATGGGTGAAGGTGCAGGTGTGGTCGTTTTGGAAGAACTTGAACACGCGCAAAAACGGGGAGCAAATATCTACGCTGAGGTTGTAGGGTATGGTATGTCCGGAGACGCTCATCATATCACGGCCCCTGCCGAATCCGGTGATGGTGCTTATCGCTGCGTGCAGGCTGCAATGAAACGCTCCGGCCTGAACCATAGTGATATTGATTATGTAAATGCACATGGGACTTCCACACCATTAGGTGACATGATTGAGTTGAACGCCATAAAACGTGCCTTCGGAAATGCGTTGGACGACATGTCCATGTCTTCGACGAAGTCCGCGGTGGGGCATTTGTTAGGCGCTGCTGGCGCTGTTGAAGCGATTTACTCGATTCTGGCAATACGCGATAATGTGGCACCGCCGACGCTCAACCTGCATAACCCGTCAGCAGGTTGCGAGGGTGTGGATTTGGTACCGCATCAAGCCAAGGAACGCCAGATTAGTGCGGCATTATCGAACTCTTTCGGCTTTGGTGGTACCAACGCGTCACTCGTCTTCAAGGCACCGGACTGATAAGCTGCCCCAATGGGCATTCGTATTCTCGCTACTGTTATGGTTTTACTGGCGGCTGCTGTTGGCGGAACCGGGGGCGTTTTTCTGTGGGGAAAGCAACAATTCGAAGCACCTGGCCCCTTACGGGAAGATGGCACAATAATCATAGAATCTGGTACAGGTCTCCAGGCAATTGCGGAGCAACTGGAACAGAGTGGGATTATTGATAACGCGTTGGTGTTTGAAATAGCCGCGCGTTTGACTGATAAAAAAGGTCCGTTGAAGGCAGGCGAATACTTGATTCATACTGGTGATAGTGCCTCGACCATCTTAAATATCCTCCGATCCGGGCGGACCCATCTTCGGCGTTTTACAATTGCCGAAGGCCTTACCAGCCAACAGATTGTCGATCAGATTATGGCGGATGACGGGTTTGCCGGGAGCATTTATTTTTCACTCCCGCCGGAAGGTTCGTTGTTACCTGAGACCTACTACTATTCACGCGGTGAGGATCGCCAGGACGTCATTGAACGTATGGCAAGAGGGATGAGTCAGTTGCTTACTGAGCTTTGGCATGAACGTGCGCCTGGCTTGCCGCTGGAAACGCCAGATGACGCTGTCATATTGGCATCAATTGTTGAAAAGGAAACGGGTATTGCAGACGAGCGTGATCGCGTCGCTGCAGTATTCATTAATCGGTTGCGCCGCGGAATGCGCCTGCAGTCTGATCCAACGGTTGCTTATGGAATTACGCTTGGTCGTTCACCGCTGGATCGCGCATTAACGCGGTCGGATCTAAAGACCGATACCCCATACAATACGTATGTCATCAACGGTTTACCGCCCGGACCCATCGCAAATCCTGGACGGGCAGCACTTGAGGCTGTGTTGAACCCGGCGCAATCCGATGAATTGTACTTTGTTGCCGACGGTTCCGGTGGGCACGCATTCGCCAAAACCCTGGATGAGCACAATCAAAACGTTCGGGCTTGGCGAAAAATCCGGGATGAAACTGGTGCGCAGTAGTTGAAATCGGAAATGATCTAGGAGTAGGGCGTTATGGTTATTTCCCATGCATGACAAATATGATTCCTATATTTTCGATGGTAAGCGCTTTAACAGCGGATCAATCACACCGGGTGGCAAAACCCCGACCAACCACATTGCAAACGCCATGGGTAAGGGAAAGGCAATTCGGGCTCTGTTTTTCTTCAGGCCGTCCGCAATAATGCCTGCAGCCGTATCTGCGGACATGATCATAGGCATGGAGAAGTCGTTTGAATCGGTGATCCGGCTTTTTACAAACCCTGGCATGACAACATTCACGTTTACGCCATAAGGTGCCAGTCGGGGCCTGAGTGCCTCGCCATAGGCCTTGACGGCCACTTTGCTGGCAGAGTACGCGGGCGAGGACGGCATCCCGCGATATCCAGCCAATGAACTGATAATAGCGACTTGCCCATGATGTTGCTCAACCATGCGCGGAATAACGGGTAGCAGCGTATTAAGAACGCCAGCAATATTGATCGCCATAATGTCCCGAGTGGCTACATCATCTATGGTGGCCGGGGAGTTCGCATTGATAGATCCGCCAGCGATACCGGCGTTGGCAACAACGAGGTCCGGGACACCGGTTTGCTGACAGATCAGGGCGAACCAGTTGGTCATCGCGTCCATGTTACTAACATCTACGATTACGTCGTAGACAGTGGCACCAAGTTTCCGGCACTGGTCTGCCACTTCTGTTAATCTGGCCTGATTTCGACCAGAGATATGAAGGATGATGCCTGTTCCAGAATAGTGCTTGGCGAGAGCCGCGCCAATTCCGCTGGAGCCACCTGTGATCACGATATTTTTTGGTGAGATTGTCATAGTGGTCCACTTTACCCGTCAAAATGCGTCGCAGAGAATTCTCGGAGCGGTTGCTCCTCGGTCTAAGGGTTGTATGATATTGGTCTTCGAGAGCAAGGAAAAAGAAAGTAATTTAATGCCCCTATCATCCATGACCGGTTTTGCAAGAAGTGAAGGCGAAATGAATGGGATATCATGGGTGTGGGAACTGAAAAGCGTAAATGGTAAGGGGTTGGATATCCGCTGTCGATTACCATTTGGATACGATCGGCTTGAGTCAGAAATTCGTATCCGAGCCCAGAAACAGTTGGCGCGCGGAAATGTGAGCGTCAATCTCAGTACAACCCAACTGGCAATTGCCGCGCCATGTCGAATCAACTGGGAAGTGTTGGACGAGATAATTGCCGCTGTCCCAAAGGTGGCCGAGAAGTGTCCTGGGGCAACACCGCCAAGCATCGATGGGTTGATTGGCCTTCGGGGCGTGTTGGAAACGGTCGATGACGGCATT